>JAMCYV010000011.1 GCA_023473595.1 Patescibacteria group bacterium
ATCAGACATCAAGAAAAACGTAATCAAATCGATCCCCCTACTCTCTTTGACAAACTTCTAGACCAGTAGCCGCCATATGGGCGGCAGATATAAATACCACCGGCTCGAGAGCCGGTGGTAGGTTATTCTTTTGGTTTACAAAATTAATTTTTGTACTATATTTAAATTATTTGCAGTAGGTTTTAGTCTTCGGCTATAAAGGAGACCTTTGTTCCTTTACATATAAAATAATTGGTAGCAGCAAATATCTAATCAGGGGGATGAGGCAGAAGTGGAAAAGTCGGCAGAGAAAATCGCGAAAGCTAGTTCTTGGGAATTGCCGGAAGACAACAAATTCAGCAAAAATAAAAGACGAGTCTTTAAAGTAGCGGAGGTTGGAATCCTTGAGTTTATCAAGGAAGAATCAAGCCGCCTGAAAAGAGGAGTTACGGCAGAGGAGGTAGCGGCAAAAAGAGGAAGCAGAAGCTTTGGGCTTTTGTATCTTCTGAAAGAGCGGGGTTACATCGTCCTTAAGAACAATCGATATAATCTGACCGAAGCCGGGCAAATCGAACTTACTCTTAATAAAAGAGTATTCGATCGGGAATTTTCAGCTCGGTTGGGAACTTATTCCCAGAATGTTGAAGGGACTCTTGATGTTCCTTTTGACCTCGCTAAGGCGCTTTGTTTATCTCCCCTTTCGTTTGAAGTATTTCTGCATATTACAGATCAGTTCAAAAAGGGGGAGGAAGTATCAAGAAGCGTTCTAGCGGCAAAATTTGGCAGAACATCTCTTCATCGAGGCGCGCCATATGAGATTTTGGTGAAAGAAGGGTTTCTGATCGAAATTGGGGGGAAAGGAAACAGTTTGACTATTTATCAAGTCGGTTTTCCTCCTAAAAGGCCAATAGTGGAACAAAAAAACCGATCAACAGGCATTAAATATACCGGTCGTTTCTGGATACCGCGCCAGGGTCTTGTCGTGATCGATCTGTAGTTTTGGAGCCCGAAGTCTCGGGCTCCTTTTTACAAGCCTTAAGTTTTTTTGTATAATTTTTATGATATGCAATTAAATGAGCACCATCTATTAAAGCAGCATCTGTTTAGGCTAAAGCATACCGAGCTTAACGAGATTTATACTGTTCAGAGCCTAAGGGCTTTCTTTTTTTCACTGGTCTTTATTTTCATCCCTATCTACCTTTATAGAATCGGTTTTTCTCTCAATGAAATTTTTCTTTATTACACCTTTTTTTACGCTTTTGAAGCTTCTCTTGAATATCTCTCAACCCATTTTTTGGTTAAACTTGGGCCAAAGCACTGTATAATTTTCAGTCTGCCTATTTCAGCTCTTAGTTTAGTTGCTTTATGGACTATTCCTTCTTACCATTGGCCGCTGTATCTTGTAGCTTTCTTAAACGCTCTCGGGATGGCTTTTTACTGGCAGGGATACCATTATGATTTTTCTAAGGTAAAGCATGCCGATAGGACAACCCAGGAGATAAGCAGGCTTTATATTGCACTTGCAATTCTAGGGGCAATCGCTCCTCTTTTAGGCGGGCTTATTGCTGAATATTTGGGGATGGGGCTTCTTTATATTATTGTTACTCTCGGTCTTTTAGCAGCAATTTTCCCGCTTTTTAAATCTCATGAACCCCATAGAAGGACTTTTATAGATCTTTCAAAAGTAAAGATTAAAAAGATTTTTATGGATCAGATTTCCTATGCCAGTTATGGGATCGAAGGAGCAGCATCTGTGGTCCTTTGGCCGCTCTTTGTCTTTTTTATCGTCGGGAGCTATAAAAATGTAGGGCTAGTCACGACTGCGGCTCTTATTCTTACTCTCTCTATCACTTATATTGTTGGTAAAAAAGCCGATAAGATGGTCAAGACTCGTTTTATTAAAACTGGAAGCTTTTTAACCGGCTTGACTTATTTTTTAAAGGCAGCGGCTGATTCTATAAGTCATGTTTTTGTTCTTAACATATTAACGAGTATCACTCATTCGCTTTTTAGCGCTTCTTGGGTAGCGGAATATTATCTTCATGCCGATGAAGAAGGCAGAGCTGAATATATTCTTCTTATGGAAATAGCAGTGGATTTAGGCAGAGTTGCTTATTTTCTGATGCTTTATTTCATAAGCTACTATTTGAGTATAAAAGTAGTGCTTGTTTTAGGGCTTGTTTTCGGGGGGATGTTCTCCTTTCTCATCGGCCTTATGCCGCCGGCTGAAAAAGAAATGAAACTGGCGGAGAATTTCAGCCCCGTTCCATCATAATTGCTTAAGTTTATCTTTCTTACTATAATTGAAGTATGGGATATAAGGCTTTTTTATCGATGGTAACAACAATGACAGTGATTTCAGGCTTAGCTTTTCTAACGGTTCTTTTTTCCTTGGCACCGGAAAAAGGTTTTTTAAGCCAGTTTGCCTTTTTTGCCAGTCTTTTCCTTTTTTCAGCCGGACTTTTAACGCTTGTGGGGTTTTACGGCCGACGTGTTATTTTTGGAAATGAAATTCTCTATGCCAACGTTAAAGTGGCCTTTAGACAAGCAATTTTTCTATCCCTTTACCTTATTTGTATTCTTGGCCTTAATTCTTATAAACTTTTAGCTTTTTGGGATGCAATTCTTTTATTTTTCTGTATAATATTATTAGAATTTTATTTTAAAACAAGAAAAATTTCTTAAGGTTAATTAAAGGAGGAAATATGGGAATCTCATCTAGTTCGATAATAATTGTTCTTTTGCTTTGGTATGTTCTACTGGGGATTTATAATTTAGGATATCTTTTTGCAACCAAAAGAATAAAAGAAGTCAACTGGCCGAAATTTATTTTGAGTGTCCTTACTCTGACTTTTCTTTATGCTTTGGCCAGTTTTGTAACAATCGCTTTCTTCTCAAGCAGTTTCGCTCTTTTCGCTATATTTAATACTTTGCTTCTTTTAGGGGTCGGTTTTATCGAAGGGTTTTATGTTTTAAAACAAAGGATGAACGAGGCAGCGATTTATTCAGTCATTTTTGTCGTTTTGTTCAGTCTTTTGTGGTACAAAATTCTTGGGCTTATTTAAAGAGGACTTATTTTTAATGAAGCAGGAGATTGAAGGTTTAAGAGAGAGCTTTAGAAGCGATTTAGCTAAAGCTCGAGAGGAGAGGGAACTAGAGGCAACAAGGGTCAAATACCTTGGCCGTAAAGGCCTTTTGACTTTGATTTTGAAAAAAATTTCGGATCTTCCTTTGGATCAAAAGAAAGAGATCGGGAGTCTTGCAAATAGCCTCAAAAAAGAGATTACAGCGCTTTTAAATAAAAAGAAAAAGGATCTTGAATCCCTGAAAGTTTCTAATTTACAAAAAGAAGCGATAGATATTACTGCTCCGGGATCTAAGTTTCCTTTGGGCCACCTGCATCCTGTAACCCAGGTTTTTGATGATATTATCGAAATCTTCAAAAGGCTTGGTTTTTCTGTTGCCGAAGGCCCCGAGGTCGAAAGCGATTGGTATAATTTCCAAGCTTTGAATTTCCCCAAAGATCATCCGGCTAGGGACACCCAGGATACTCTTTTTGTTTCAGAAGAGATAGTCCTAAGGACCCAGACTTCGCCAGTCCAAATCCGTTATATGGAGGAAAACAAGCCGCCGATTCGGGTAGTTGCTCCAGGAAGAACTTATAGAAGAGACAGCGATGTCACTCATACCCCAATGTTTCATCAGCTTGAAGGGTTAGCGGTTAGCACAGACATTAGATTCTCTGACCTAAAAGGAACTCTGGAATATTTTGTTCACGAATTTTTCGGTTCGGAAAGAAAACTAAGATTCAGACCTCACTTTTTTCCTTTTACAGAACCCAGTGCTGAAGTGGATATTTCCTGCGGGATCTGTAACAGCAAGGGCTGTAGGGTTTGCAAGTTTTCCGGCTGGATTGAAGTCTTAGGGGCAGGGATGGTTCATCCCCAAGTTTTAAAAAATGGCGGGATTGATCCTAAAGTGTATCGGGGTTTTGCTTTCGGCTTGGGAATCGAGAGGTTGGCAATGCTTAAGTATAACATCGATGATTTAAGATTATTTTTTGAAAATGATTTAAGATTTTTGAAGCAGTTTTGAGGTTAGGGATTAGGAAATAGGAAAATAGGAAACTAGGGGATTAGGTAATTATGAAAATAGGGATTAAAAAGTAATGGCTAGTTTAGAAGATTTAAAAATTTATAAAATGGCATGTGATTTAGAAAAATTTGTTTATGAATTGGTGATTTCATTTCCAAAAGAGGAAAAGTATCGTCAAATTGATCAAATGAAAAGATCCTCTGCATCGGTTTGCGATAATATTGCAGAAGGTTATGGTAAATTTAGTTTTCAAAGTAAAATTCAATCATTTTATGTTGCTAGAGGAGAAGCAATGGAAATAAAAAACCAATTGGAAAGGTCGATCAATAAAAAGTTTGTTACCAAAAATAAAGCTGAAAATCTAATAAAAGGTTATACAGAATTAATAAAGGGTATTAATGGTTATATTAATTACTTGCGAAAGGAGAAGGAAAACCTAGTTTCCTAATTAACTAATTCCCCATTTAACTAATATGAGAATACCGATTAATTGGCTTAAAGAATATGTGGATTTCAAACTGACGACAGGGGAGCTTTCTGATAAATTAACGATGTCCGGGACGGAAAATGAGATCTTGAGCGAAGCGACGGCGATTGATCCGAATGTCATCGTGGCGGAAATCCTAGAGATCAAACCACATCCAAATGCCGACAAACTAAGGGTTGTGAGAGTTAGAATTTCAGATAAAGAGGAAAAGGAGATAGTCTGCGGAGCGGCAAACATCGAAGCCGGGCAGAAAGTGCCTTTAGCTTTGCCAGGTGCAAAATTCGGGGAATTTGAGATCGAAGAAACCGAAATAAGAGGGGTAAAGTCGCCGGGAATGCTTTGTTCGGAAAAAGAACTGGGGATTTCTGACCATGCGGAAGGGATTATGATTCTAGAACCGGATTCACCTGTCGGTGAAAGCTTGGCTAACATTTTAAGGGGCGGTAAAAATGTCTTAGAAGCGGAAATTACTCCAAATAGGGGTGATTGTCTTTCCATTATTGGGGTCGCTAGAGAGGTGGCGGCGGTAACAGGAAAGAGAATTAAGGATTTAGAATTTAGAATTAAGGAGTCTAAAGAAAGGGCGGAAGATTTTCTAAATATTAAAGTCGAGGAAAAAGAACTTTGTCCTCGGTATGTTGCAAGAGTAGTCAAAATTAAAAATAACGGCAAATCGCCGAAATGGATGCAGGAAAGATTAATTGAATCGGGGATAAGGCCTATAAGCATGGTCGTCGACGTTACAAATTATGTCATGCTTGAAATGGGCCAACCTTTGCATGCTTTCGATTTTGATAAGTTAACAGTTAACAGTAAACAGAAAACAGAAATAATTGTTCGCAGAGCAAAGGATAATGAAATAATTAAAACTCTAGATGGAATTGAAAGAAAGCTAACAAAAGATGATTTGGTTATTGCTGATTTAAAGCAAGCTATTGCCGTTGCCGGGGTCATGGGCGGAGCCAATACAGAAGTTGATGAAAATACCAAAATGGTGATTCTAGAGTCAGCAGCTTTCGATAAAGTATCCGTTAGAAAGACGGCCCAAAAGTTGAATTTAAGAAGCGAAGCTTCGAATCGATTTGAAAAAGGCATTCCTATATCTCTAAATGAAATGGCTATCGACCGGGCGGCATGGCTTTTAGCAGAAATTGCCGGCGGCGAGGTCATGTCCGGGCGGCTGGACGTCCTTTCCAAATGGATTTGGGTTCAGCATATAGGATTTAGAATCTCGAACTTTGAAAAGTTCTTGGGGGAAAGGGTCGAGGAAAAAAGGATTGTTGAGATTCTTAAATCTTTAGGCTTTGAAGCAGAAAAATTTGATATTAAAAAAGAAGCCAAAAAACACTTGGGGAAGCCTTATATTTATGGCGCCAGTTTCAGGACTCACGGAACTAATGCCTTTGATTGCTCCTATTTTACTGATTATATTTATTCTTTGATCGGTCTAAATATCGGCCACACAGCTCTCGATCAATTTGAAAATGGCAAGGAAGTAAAAGAAAAAGACTTAAAACCCGGCGACTTACTCTTCTACATTGGTCACAATCCGAGGAAAAGCAAAAAATATCCCAAAGGCGTCGGACATGTCGGGCTTTACATAGGGGGCGGGGAAATAGTGGATTCTGTAAAGTTTGAATATGATGAGAAAACTAAGACCTACAAAGAGAAGGGCCATCAGGCAGTCCATGAACAACCGGTAGAAATCTTTATGGAAAACCCTGAATTCTTGGGCGCCAGAAGATACTATGATGATTTAGATGATTTCATTGCGGTCGCTGTCCCTTGGTGGCGACTTGATGTTACTTTGGAAGAAGACCTCTATGAAGAAGTAACAAGAATTTATGGCTATAACAAGGTAAAAAGTACCTTGCCTATAGGGGAGCTCCCAAAGCCCAAGGATTTAGAAAAACTTTCTTTAGTTAAAAAAATAAGAGAGGTTTTAAAGGGAATTGGCTTTGCTGAAACTTACAATTATTCATTTATCGGCGAAGATTCATTTAAAGCGCTTGATTTAGATTTAAAAGACGCCGTCAAAATCCAAAATCCGATTGCCAAAGATCTTGAATACATGAGAACTTTGCTTTTGCCTTCGCTTCTCTTAGATATTCAAAAAAACCAAGGCAATTTTGAGGCGATTAAAATATTCGAGATCGCCCAAATCTACTTAAGCAAAGGAAAGATTGATTCCTTACCGGAAGAAATTCCGCATCTTGCCGGGGCTATTTTAGGAGGCGAATCGCCAGGGATAAATTATAAAGAAGGGAAAGAATTCTATCAGATAAAGGGAGCGATCCAAAATATTGCTAAAGAGATTTTAGACAAAATTGATTTTGTTCCAGGAACAAATAAAAACCTTCATCCTTTTAGATCAGCTGATCTTTTAATCAAAGGCAAAAAGATCGGTTTTATAGGAGAAGTTAAACCAGATATTCTTCGAAAATTCGATATCAAAAAGAGGACTGCTATTTTTGAAATTGATCTTTCAACTATTTTAGAAATAGTAGGAAAAGAAAAAAGATTTGTTCCTTTCAGCCGCTATCCTTCTATTTCTAGAGATTTAGCCTTTGTTATAGGAAAAAACGTTCAGGTAAAGGATATACTTTCCGTGGTTGACCCAAAGAGCGACCTAGTCCAAAATATTTCCATAAAAGACATATATTTTGGCAAGGAAATGGGCGAGAATAAGAAAAGCGTTCTTATAAATATTATCTACCAGGGAAAAGACAGAACCCTTGAAGAAAAAGAGATAGAAAACATTGAGAAGAAAGTTATTGAAAATGTTAGCCAAAAACTCCAGGGTACGCTAAGGGATTAGAATGAAACAAAAAAAAGCGATTCTTTTAGATGGAATTTACGTCGACGAAGATAAATTCGAAGCGGTTAAAATTGAGAAAGAAAAAGAATCAGTCCCTAAAAAGAAGAGAGACATAAAGGAAAAGAAAGGTTCTCGAAAGAAATATTTCTTAAAGGCCATTACGGCGGTATTTTCAACAATTTTTTTTCTTTTAATTGCATTCTCACTTGGCATTTACTTCGGTTTCGGCAGTTTCTATAAAAATCAAGCCTTCCCCAGTGTCTACGTCTTGGGCCAGCATATCGGCGGCAAATATAAGCCAGAAGTTGAGAAAATCGTAAGAAAAGGTCTTGATGATACTAGAATCTACTTTCAGATAGACAAAAAAGAAGAATCAGTCAGCCTCTATGATTTAGGAGTCATTATAAATGCCGATGAGCTTGCCAGAGATTCCTTCAAAGTGGGAAGAACCGGAAAAATAACAGATGATTTTTTGAGCCGGCTTTCTTCCTTTGTTTACTGGCTTTCGCCTAAACTTTATGCAGGGAGTTTTGGTAAAAACACTGTAGATATTAACTACAACATCAATAGAGAAAAGTTGGAAGGCTTTTCGAAAACCCTTTTTGAAAAATACAAAAACCCCGGTAAAAACGCCTCAATCATAATAAAAGGCGTCGATGTCGAGGTATTGCCATCGCAGTATGGAGAAAAAATCATCACCGATACTCTTTCAGAACAAATACGAATCGCTTTAAATGGGCTTAAAGAAGGAGACAAAGTAGTCTTAGGTCTCTCAAAGGAGAAAGTGGCGCCAAGCATCCAGGAAAACAATCTAGGGGAAACCGTTGCTAAAACGAGAGTGATTATTAATAAAAATGTTGTTTTAAAGTTTGAAGAGAAAACTTACTCGCCTACCAAAGAGCAGATTGCGTCCTGGATCCTCTTCGAAGAGGCGAGCGGGATTCTAGTCCCTAAGGTTGCTCAAGAGAGCGTCGAAGCTTACTTAAATGAAGTTGCTAAAAATATCGATATTACTCCTATTAATAGGAAGATAAGGGTTGAAAACGGGGTAAAAGAAGTTGTTGAAGAAGAAGGAAAAGAAGGGAGGAGTCTTTTAGTCGTTGATGATGCTGCTAAATTAAAAACAGCATTAGAAGGCGGCGATCAAGATATTTATCAGAATCTAATTGTAGTGACCGTTTATCCAAAAGAGATTAGAAATGATGTTTTAATCGCCAATTGGGATAAATATATAGACATCAATGTTTCAACTCAGACCCTGGTAGCTTATGAAAAAGGCGGAGTCCAAGTAGGGAGTTGGGCAGTAACAACAGGGAAGGAAAGTACTCCGACACCTGTTGGGATTTGGCTTGTTCACGGTAAATCAGAAGTAACGAGAATGACCGGCGGAACACCTGGAATAGACTATTATGATCTCCCTAACGTCCATTGGGTCACTTGGTTTAAGGGCGGGGGTTTTTCTATTCACGAAGCCTATTGGAGGAGCTCTTTTGGGGGAGCGGATTATGTCTGGAGCGGTTCCCATGGCTGTGTAAATGCGACTTATGATGCGGCTCTCTTTATCTATAATTGGGCACCAATCGGAACTCCGGTAATTGTCCATTATTAGTAGAATCTAGATCTAAGTCTTTAGAATCTGGATAAATAAAAAGCTTTTTACCATTTTCTTTTTTATTTCTTATATTTGATATGCTAAAATAAACTTGAGAATTAAGGAGAAAAAATGTTAGACCTTAAGACTAATCCAGAGGAGGTCAATCCTCTTGGAGAAGAAGAAAATTTAAAAAGCGGTGAATTTCCGCTTCCAAGCCCTGAGAAAAAGGAGACGGAAGAAGTAATTGCTCCTGAACCGAATGTTATGCCAGCTGAAAAACCGCAAACTCAAGCACCGATTCCAAATATCCCGCCGGTAGTTTCTCCCCAAAAGCCATCAGGGGTTCAAAATCCCCAAACTTCGCCTCTACCCGTTGATAGTGAAGCTGAAGATACTGATAGTATTGAAAAGCCTTGGGTTGATAAGGCGGAGGAAATCATAAAAGACCACAAAAGCGATCCGTACACAGAAGAAGAAGACCATGAAAACTTAGAAATCGAATATCTCTCTAAAAGGTTTGGTAAAAACATAAAAAAGGGCGACGATTAACTTAAAAAATGTTTATTACTCTTCTTATTTCAATAATTGTTCTTTCGGCAGCCGGTTTTGCAGGATTCTTTTTTTATAGAAAGAGCCGAAGCTGGCGGAAACAGATTGAAAGATCTCTAAAAATGGTCCCTTTTATAGTGAGAATTCCCCAATCTACAGGACAAGATAGGGCAGGGAATAGGGATGAAAGAGAGATTGCCAAGGAACTTATCTCCAAAGCAGAAAATGTCTATTACTCCATTTATTCGACCTATAAGAAGGGGTTTAAGAATTTTATAGTTGGCCAAAAACATTTGGCAATCGAGATAGTAGCCCAAAAAGGGGAAATCTCTTTTTATTTTTCTGTGCCCATTACTTTAGTCGGACTTATTGAGAAGACGATCACTTCCCAGTATTCGGAGGCGGTAGTAGAAGAGGCAGAGGAACATAATATTTTCTTTAAAGAACAAAACTTAAGAGATATTTATGGAGGCGAGTTTTCTTTAAGAAGAAAATCTATCTTTCCTTTAAAAACTTATGAGACGATTGATCTTGATCCTTTAGAAGCGATTACCAATTCTCTTAGCAAGCTCGAAGAGAAAGAAGGGGCGGCGATCCAAATTCTTATTCGACCGGCCGATCCTAAATTCGTAAAATCAGCGAAATATGTCGCCGACCGGATGCAAAAAGGCGAATATAAAGAAAAGTTTATGTTCTCTAAGGTAGCTAGGGAAATCGGAAAAGGGCTTTCAAATGCAGCGCTCAATAAACAGGAAGACTTTTCTAATAAACAAGCCAAACAGCTGACTCCAGCTGAAGAAGAGACAATAAAAGCGATTCAAAACAAAGCATCAAAGCCGGTTTTTGAAACGGTTATAAGAGTCATAGTCTCTGCTTCTAGTCCGGTAAGGGGAGAAATGATCCAGAATGAAATTATCGGCTCCTTCCAGCAATTCAATGATTTTAATTTAAACCAATTAAAATTTGAGAGAGCCAAAGACAAAGAAAGGCTGGTAACTGATTATATTTTTCGATTTTTCGGGTTCAGGAGTCAAATGATTTTAAATGCGGAGGAGCTAGCATCAATCTATCATTTGCCCAATTATTTGATTAGGACTCCTAATATTAAATGGCTGCCAGCCAAGAGGACAGCAGCTCCTGTGGCTTTGCCAAGCGAAGGGACTATCCTAGGCGAGACGGCTTTCAGAGGAGAAACCAGGGACATCCGGCTTTCTAATGAAGATCAAAAAAGGCATATCTACATTATCGGGCAGACCGGAACTGGTAAGACGAATATGATGAAAAATATGATTCTTGATGAGATAAGCAAAGGCAACGGACTTTGCTACATCGATCCTCACGGGATGGACTTCCAAGATATTCTCTATAAAATTCCTAAGGAAAGGGCGGAAGATGTCGTTATTTTCGACGCTTCGGATGTCGAAAGGCCTTTAGGGCTTAATCTTTTTGAAGCAAAAACTATTGAAGAGCAAGATTTTGTTATCCAAGAGGCTATCCAAATGCTCTATAAGCTCTATGATCCAGGGCACACTGGAATAATGGGGCCGAGGTTCGAACATTGGTTTAGGAATGCGGCTCTTGCCATTATGGCCGATCCCAAGGGCGGGACGTTCCTGGAAGTTCCCAAAATCTTTACCGATGATAACTATTTGCAAGAAAAACTTAAGTATGTAAAAGATCCAGTAGTTAGGAATTTCTGGCTTTCGGAAATGGCCCAGACAAATGAATTTCATAAGTCTGAAGTCTTGGGCTGGTTTGTCGGCAAATTCGGCGCTTTTATGACAAATTCCACTATGCGAAACATTTTAGGGCAGGTCGAGACTTCCTTAAATTTACAGGAGATTATGGATAAGAAGAAAATTCTTTTAATTAATCTTGCCAAGGGCAAAGTCGGGGAGCTAAATATGTCGCTTTTAGGGATGATTTTAGTCTCCAAGATTCAAATGACGGCAATGAGCAGAGTGGGAATGCCCGAAGACCAAATAGTTGATTTTACTCTCTATGTCGATGAATTCCAAAACTTTGCGACCGATTCTTTTGCCAGTATTCTATCTGAAGCCCGAAAATTCGGACTTCGACTTGTTGTCGCTAATCAGTTCATAGGGCAATTAAAAGAAGAGATCAAAGATGCGGTTTTTGGGAATGTTGGCACTCTTGTTAGTTTCAGAGTCGGGCCGGAGGATGGGGAATTTATGGCCAAGCAATTTGAACCGGTCTTTAATACTTCTGATCTTATCAATATCGAAAACTACCATGCTTTCATTAAACTTATGGTAAGCGGAATGCCGACTAAGCCTTTCACCATGAAAGCCAAACCGCCTACGGGTACAGCTGATAAAGGAAGAGGGGAAGCAATAAGGCAGCTTGCACGTCTTAAATACGGCCGGGCAAGGGAGATTGTTGATAAAGAAATTCAAGAAAAGCTTCAGATAGGAGGAAAGACTGAAGCTCCGATGGATGTTCCAAGGGATATAATGGGGGGCTAGCCTTGACATTTCTTAGTTTTTATGGTTAAATAAGTGAAAAGTTAATTTTTATGGCGAATCCCAATAAATTATCAAATCCTAATACTCAATTTGACGAGGCTAAAGTCTCCAAATTAGCCGATGGTGTTTATGATGCTTTGAAAAGTAGCGGGCAGGAGGAGACTGAAAAAGAGCTATTGAATCGTGGCCTCATTGAAACTGAAATGCAAGGCAGTGATAAAGTGCCTAAAAGAGATGCAAGCGGCAATGTCGTTTTTGTAAAAAGTAAGGAAGAAGACGCTGAAGCTTATAAAAGAGGTCTCTCAAAATTTCGAAATTTTGATAGACAGGCTAATGATATGTTGGAACTTTTAAATAGTAAAAAGGGGGTAGATAGGCTAAAAAGAGCATTAACAACTCAGCAATTAGTCGATTCGGAATTTAATAAATCTACAAAAGAGTGGGTTTCTATCCCTGATAATAATGGTAATTTAGTCTTTAAAGACAAAATTGTTGAAGACGCCTATAAAGAAGCCTATGAACTAAAAAAACAGGGCAAAAAGCCTGTCAAAGCGGTTCACCCAGCCTCGGAACCCTCACTTTCTAATAGTCCTGCGTCGTCAGAAAAAAGCTGGGATGAGAAGATGAAAGAACATGATAAATGGACAAAAGGTTTGGCTGAAAAACATGAAAAAGGTAGGGAAAAAGTAGAGCAGACAGAATATAAGAAAAATTTAGAAGCCATTGAAAAAGCTAAGAAGCTAAGCGATATTACTGATTATTTCAATGATCTGGCCTTAGAAACTGAAACCAATGAACTGATTACTGCTGAAGAAAAACATTTTGAAAAGGGAGTTCCCATTGATACAGAGGGCGAGAAGTTATTTGCCGAGTTTAAAAAAAAGGCGCAGACAATCGAAAGAAATAGGGTACAAGAGTTTGCAAAATCGAAAGTCGAAGAAATTTTTAAGGATGCTGCCGAAAACCCGTTCAACCTGACGGAAAAAATAGCCAAAACGAGAGCTCTTGATGCTTTGCCTTCAGATATCTTAAGATCCTTTTCTGATGAGGGGATAAAAAACCAAGTTCTAGAAGCTTTAGAAAAAGATATTTTTGAAATAAGTCCTCAAGGGGAAATTCGAATAGGTATAGATAAAGATGGCAACCAACTCCCGGAAGCGGTCGCTGCTTTTGAATTTCTAAAAACAGAGACTAACTCTCTTATAACAAAAGAAGCTGTAGATGAAGCAGTTGAAAGAGGCGAAAATAGCAATTTGGGGATTTCTGATAAGCTGCAAGCCGTTTATAAAACTGTGGGTGAAAGCAATACTCTAAAAAGGCTTGAGCCAAAGGATATTTTGGAAAGTATTGGTGGTCAGCATCCTGAAATTAAAGATCGCATTCTTGCTCTCATTGACCAAAAAGTCTTATCTATCGATGAAAATAGTGAAATAAAGCTAGCTAAAGATGCCGACGGCAGTGATTTATCTGGAGCAGTTGCAGCTTTAAATGAAATTGCAAAAGATACTCGAGAACTAATCGAAGCTCAGAATCGAGAAGAAATTCTGAACCCCATAACTATAAATAAAAGGACGGCCGAGAGAATGAATCAGCATCCTGTCGGCGAAGCCATGGCTAAATATTTGGATGACTTAAATTCAGAAAGGCTAAAGCTTGAAGCAGAGCTTGCCGGGAGATCCTGGCTTAAGATGCTTGGCGGTGAAAGCCGAAGCATAAAAGCTGAACTTAAAGAAAAAAAAGCAGATCTTAAGGAAATGACTAAACTTAAGGAAGAATGGCTTAGCCGAGAAGTAAGGTATATAAGACAATCAGTTGAAAACCAAGAAGAGCTTAGAAGACTTTTTGCTGAAAATCCGGATGGCAGATTTGACGACGAAACAGTTAAGAAGATTCTAAAGAACAATGCTAAAATGGCTTCTTCATGGAGAGAGATTCACGATGATCTCTTTTCAAGGATTATTACTGAAGGGGGTTTTGAGACTTCTCCTGAATCAATCGAAGGCTATAAGGGGCCGTCTTCTGCCGAGATCTTATCCGAAAGCGAGGAAAAGGACGAAATTTTAGGAGAAATTCAAGCCGATATTATTAGCAAGTTAACTGATGCCGAATTAAGCAAAGAGGAAGCCCAAGATTTTATAAAAGACCAGGGCGGCGAATCGATCGCTTATCTTGCGATGGATAAAAAAGCTAGAAAAATCATGCTCGGCGATTTAAACGAGCTTTTATATAATATTGAAAATTATAAACCAGGCGAGATTTTCAATATTTTAGACATGCTAAAACAAAATGAAAAATTAGAGAAGCAGCACGATAATACTCTCAAGAGGGAAGTAAAAGGTAGAATCAGGAGCTTCAAAATTCAAGGATTCTTTAGAAGAAGGGAGAAAGAAGCAAAGCAGATTTTTCGTCGGACTCTTAATTCAACTGCTCAGGTAGAATACGACACTAAGCTTAAAGAAGTAATTGAAGAAGGTAAAAATAGGGCAACTGCCGGGACTTTGAGGTGGCTTGGCAAAAGGCATCAAGAGCTAAAAGGCATTCCGACAGAAGTTAGCTACGGGTATTCAAGTACGATGGACTTTCTAAATTCCGCTCTCCAATTTGTAGGTAATCTCGAAGTCGCCGGCAGACCGGTAGCAAGCGGAGTTTTTAATACTGAAGGCAGGGGAATTGAGCTAGGCCACGATCTAGACAGAAAAAAACAAAGACTTCAGGACTTAAAGGCAGTTCGAGCGAGGCTTATTCAAAGCAGCAAAAGAAATGCCGAAAAAAGAGAGCTAGATGATCAGAAAAAAAAGAGAGCAAAAAATATTGCTAGAATCAAAAGAAAAAGAATAGAGGCTGGAAATCGAGCCGAACATGAAGCCCTTAGAGAACAAGAGGGGTACATTACTGCGGAAGAAGAACTCCAAGCGCGACTTCAAGAATCAGCCGATTTCTTTAATAATTTAAAAGATTTATTAACGCCGACCAAAAAAGAAAATGAGTAAGACAGAAGCCGATACAAAGAAACAAATAATATCTATCTTAAAAGAACAGCTTAATCTAGATGAAAAAACTGCTGATTCTTTAATACAAAAAATTGAAAAAAATGGCTTAGATCCTGTTT
The DNA here is from genome assembly GCA_023473595.1 of Patescibacteria group bacterium. GTDB lineage: Bacteria > Patescibacteriota > CPR2 > UBA1875 > JAMCYV01 > JAMCYV01. Next base: position 15,118 of record JAMCYV010000011.1, read on the forward strand.
TGCCAGAAATTATTTCCTTATATGACAAGCATATTGCGAAGGAAGAACAAGAAATTTCAAATACCGAAAAACAGACCGAGACCGAAAATGATTCAAAGTTTGAAAAATGGTTTGATGAAGAATACCAAAAAAGGTATGTCGAGCCGGAGACCAAAGACCAGGACAAAGCTCTGGAAGATCTGGACAAAGAACTTACTGAAATTGAGTCGGATGTTAACCGAAAAATAGAGAAATTGAACCAGGATTTTAAAGCTAAAATATCTAGCAAATAAAGGGCAAAATTAGCTTTTAAAAAGTTTGCATTTTTTCCTTTAATTAGGTATAATTTATACAGAAAATATGATTAGATTAAGGATCATATTTTCTTTTGTTGAGGGCTTCTAGAGAAAGTTCCTTAAAGCCCAAAAAGGGAGGAAATTAAATTAAAATGCCTAAAAATTCTGAATTCACCGTTAAGAAAATAAAAGAAATTTCTAAAAAAGAGGTTAAGGCAAAAGATAAGCCTATTTTAGGAAAAACTATAAAGCTAGATTTGAAACCAGTGAAGGTTAAAAATCCGGCTAAGGGGAAGACTTTAAAAAATTCGACAAAAAAGCCAGTTCTAAAAAGACAGGAAAAACCATTGACAAAGCCAAAAAAGATAGAAAAAGTAGTTAAAAAAACGACGCCTGAGGCGGCTAAAGCTGAAAAACTAGTTCGAGAATCTTTTAAAGCAGAAAAACCCACCCCGAAAGATACTCAAAGATTCAGGGAGCCGAAAATAACCCCTTCCAAAGAAGGAGAATATGGGGCATCCCAGATTCAGGTTTTAGAGGGGCTTCAGGCAGTCAGAAAAAGGCCAGGAATGTATGTCGGAGGGACCGGCAAAGAAGGTCTCCATCATCTTATTTGGGAAGTCGTTGACAATGCTATTGACGAGGCGATGGCTGGCTATGCCAAAAATGTCGAAGTAATTATTTATAAAGACGGCAGCGCTTCTATTTCCGATGACGGCCGCGGGATTCCAGTAGAAAAACACAGGCAGACAGGAAAATCGGCTTTAGAAACCGTTCTTACCATCCTTCATGCCGGCGGAAAGTTTGGTGGCGGCGGATATAAAGTTTCCGGCGGCCTTCATGGTGTCGGTGTTTCTGTTGTTAACGCCCTTTCGACTTATCTTCGGGCGGAGGTTTCGCGTGACGGCAAGATTTATGCTCAGGAATACAGAAACGGCGGCAAGCCGGTATCAGGGCTGAAAACTGTTGGAACGTCAAAAAATACCGGCACTACCATTTCATTTATGCCCGATGCTCAAGTTTTTGAGTCGACTGAATTCGATTTCAATACCATTATCGAAAGATTAAGACAATACGCCTACCTCACTAAAGGAGTGAAAATCAAGCTTGTTGACCAAAGGCAGGAGAGAAGCTACAGTTTCTATTTTGAAGGCGGGATTAAATCCTATGTCGAGCATATGAACCGAAATAAAGCTTTGGTGAATGAACCTGTTTTCTATGTTGATAAAGATGTCAACGGTACCAATGTCGAGGTGGCAATCCAATACACTGATGCATTTACCGAAAACGTAGTTACTTTTGCCAATACGATTAAGACTCCCGAAGGTGGGACCCATCTCACCGGTTTCAGAGCGGCGATTACAAGGGTGATTAACGATTATGCTAAAAAATCAGGGCTTCTTAAAGACTCCGAAGGGTCTCTCACTGGTGATGACGTGAGAGAAGGGCTTACGGCGGTTATCTCAGTAAAACTTGCTAATCCGCAATTCGAAGGCCAGACCAAGTCAAAGCTGGGCTCACCGGAAGTTAGAAATCAGGTTGAAAGCGCTTTAAATGAGTACTTCAGCTACTATTTAGAAGAAAACCCCAATGAGGCCAAAAAAATCATCGGAAAATGCGCTCTATCTGCTAGGGCGAGGATTGCCGCAAGGGCGGCCAGAGATACAGTCATCCGAAAAGGCGCCCTAGAAGGGATGACTCTGCCGGGAAAACTCGCTGATTGCAGCGGCAAAGATCCAGCTAGTTCTGAAATTTATATAGTTGAGGGTGATTCAGCAGGTGGTTCGGCAAAGCAGGGGCGGGACCGATCGTTCCAAGCCATCCTTCCTTTAAAAGGTAAGATTTTAAACGTTGAGAAAGCTCGGCTTGATAAGATGCTCGCTTTTGAAGAAATCAAGGCTTTAATAATTGCCCTAGGGATGGGGATTGGCGACAATTATGACTATTCAAAGCTTAGATATCACAGGGTGATTATTATGACGGACGCTGACGTCGATGGAGCTCATATCCGCACGCTTCTTTTGACATTCTTCTACCGTTATTATCCGGATCTTGTTACAAACGGGAATATCTATATTGCCCAGCCGCCTCTTTATGTTGTTACCAAAGGCAAGGAGAAAATCTATGCTTATTCCGACGAAGAAAAAGCCAAGGTTCTTAAAACTTTGGGGGTAAGTGATCAGGCTGTTGAGACCGAGATTGAAATGGCGGAAAGCGAAGAAGAAGTGGAAGAGACGGAGGAGACAGAAGAAGAGATTCTTCGACAAGCTCAGGATGACACGGAAAAGGAAAAGGCACCAAGGGTGGCTAGGGCCAGCATCCAAAGGTACAAAGGCTTGGGAGAAATGAATCCCAACCAGCTTTGGGATACGACGATGGATCCAGAAAAGAGGATTTTGCTTCAGGTTAAGATTAATGATGCCCAGGAAGCGGATGAAATCTTTACGACTCTTATGGGCGACGTGGTCGAGCCCAGAAAGAGATTTATCCAGACCCATGCAAAGAATGTAACAAATCTTGATGTATAAATCCGCTGTCATTCTCGGGCTTGACCCGGGAATCCAGAGATTCCCGCTTTCGGGAATAACAAAAGAGGAATGAAAAGATAAAAATGAAAAGGAAAAAATACAACTAAAAATTCAAAATTATTCTTCGACCGGAGTGGAGAAGTACAATAATGTAGTTCTCGACAGGTTCGAACAATAATAGCTAGTAACTAGTGGCTAGCAACAAGAGATAAATATATGGCAGATAAATTAATTGAAGAAAATAATAATATTGGACAGCTAAAGCCTCAAGACATCTCGGAAGAGATGAAGAAGAGCTATCTTGATTATGCGATGAGTGTTATCGTCTCTCGAGCGCTTCCGGATGTCCGTGACGGCCTTAAGCCTGTTCACCGTCGGGTCCTTTACGCGATGAATAATATCGGTCTAAGGTCTACCGCCAAATTTAGGAAGTCGGCGACGATCGTCGGTGAGGTTTTAGGTAAATATCATCCCCATGGGGATGTTGCCGTTTACGATACAATCGTCCGAATGGCTCAGGATTTTTCTCTCCGATACCCGATGATCAACGGGCAGGGGAACTTCGGCTCGATGGACGGCGACTCCGCAGCTGCGATGCGTTACACCGAAGCCAAGATGGCCAAAATTTCCGAAGAGATTTTGACAGACATCGATAAAGACACGGTTGATTTTGTGCCGAACTACGACGGCACTTTAAAAGAGCCGGTCGTTCTTCCGTCAAAAGTCCCGACTTTGCTTTTAAACGGCCAAGAGGGTATTGCGGTCGGAATGGCGACCAAAATCCCGCCTCATAACCTAGGGGAGCTTTGCGACGGTATTTGCCATTTGATTGATAATTCCGAAGCGACTATTGAGGATTTGATGCAGTTTGTTAAAGGGCCGGATTTTCCGACCGGCGGCGTTATCTACGATATTGCCGAGATTAAAAATGCCTACGGGACGGGAAAAGGCAGCATTATTACTCGGGCAGTAGCCGAAATTGAGGAAGGCAAGAAAAACGATATGCGAATCGTTATTTCCGAGATCCCATATCAAGTAAACAAAGCCGGTCTTATTACTAAAATTGCAGAGCTAGTGAAAGAAAAGAAAATTCAAGGGATCGGCGACATTCGGGATGAATCAGATAGAAAGGACTCGGTCCGAATTATTATTGAGCTTAAAAAAGACGCCTATGCCAACAAGATTTTGAATCAGCTTTATAAGCTGACTCCGATGCAGACTTCTTATCATGTAAATATGCTGGCTTTGGTTGACGGCATTCAGCCTCAAGTCTTGACTCTTAAAATGATTTTTGAGGAATTCATTAAACACCGCCGAGTCGTTGTTCGCCGAAGGACAGAATTTGAGCTTAAGAAAGCCAAAGACAGGGCCCATATTTTAGAGGGGCTCTTAAAGGCGCTTAAAAATATCGACGCTGTTATTAAGACTATCAAAGCCTCGGCGACTAAAGAAATCGCCCATAAAAATTTAAAGAGCAAATTTAAGCTGACGGCTATTCAGGCCCAGGCTATCCTCGATATGCGTCTTCAGGCTTTAGCCGGACTTGAAAGAAAGAAGATTGAAGATGAATACAAGGAACTTCAAAAAATCATTGCCGATTTGGAAGCAATTCTTAAAAACGAAAAAAAGATTTTAGACATTATTAAAAACGAACTTTTAGAAATTAAAAACAAATACGGCGATGAAAGAAGGACCAAAGTGATTAAAGGCAAGCTAGGGGAATTCACCGAAGCCGACTTGGTCCCGAATGAGACAGTCATTGTGGCTCTTACCAAAGGAAATTATATTAAGCGAATTTTGGCTTCGACTTTCCGCCAGCAGCAGCGGGGCGGCAAGGGCGTCGTCGGAATGAGCACCAAAGAAGAGGATGTTTTGGAACACATGGTCCTTACTCACAACCACGATGACATTATGTTCTTTACTAACCAGGGCCGGGTTTTCCGCTCCAAGGTTTATGAGATTCCGATGGCTTCAAGGATCGCCAAAGGTTCTCCAATTGTAAATTTCATCCAGCTTGCGCCGGAAGAAGTTGTAACCTCTGTCATTACCGTCACCAAGGATCAGAACGAAGGCGCTAAGTACTTATTTATGTCGACTAAGAACGGAACGGTCAAGAAAGTGCCGATCGAACAATTTGCGAACGTCAGACGTTCAGGACTTATTGCGATTGGGCTTCAAAAAGGCGACCAGCTTCTCTGGGTCAAGGCGACAAACGGAAATGATGAAATTATTATGGCCTCAAAGTCTGGTCTCGCCAATAGATTCAAGGAAAAAGATGTCCGGCCAATGGGCCGAGCGGCTAGAGGCGTCCGGGGAATGCGACTCAAGAAAGACGATCAGCTGGTCGGTACCGATGTCATTATTCCAAAGGGCGAACTCTTGGTCATTATGGAAAACGGCTATGGGAAAAGGACGAATATCGATGAATTCAGTCCGCATCACAGAGGGGGAGTAGGAATGAAAGCAGCAGTTGTGACGCCAAAAACCGGAAATTTGTCAGATGTTAGAATTATTACCGAACTAAAAGAAGATCTAGTCGTGGTTTCGACTAAGGGCGTCATTATCCGCGTGCCTTTAGGCGGCATTTCCAAGATCGGGCGGGCGACTCAAGGGGTCCGAATTATGCGTCTCGGCGACGGCGACAAAGTCGCTTCTGTAACTTTGGTTGTGGAAGAAAAGATTGAAGAAGAAGTGTCGAAAGAAGAAGGTTTAGGCGATTCTAAAGATAGCGACTTTAAAGCCCAAGAGCAAGAGAAGTTGATATAAGGAATTATTTTCGTTGTCATTGCGAGGAACGAAGCAATCTCTTTAATATTAGGTATAATTTTTTATGATGAGTAAACAATATTATATCTATATAATGACTAATAAAACTAATTCTGTACTTTATACAGGGGTAACTAATGATCTAAAAAAGAGGGTTTATCAGCATAGGGAAAAGTTAACAGAAGGTTTTACTAAAAAATATAACGTTAATAAACTAGTTTATTTTGAGATTTTTAAAGACGTAAGAAGCGCTATATCAAGAGAGAAACAGATCAAAGGCGGGCCTCGGCAAAAGAAAATTGACCTCATTCAGTCTCTAAATCCAGATTGGAATGAACTTTATTTAGAGCTTTAGATTGCTTCGTCGTCTCTCCTCGCAATGACAAAAAGTGTTAAGTCGGGTAAAAGGTTGCTATAATAAAAGATAAAGTTAGAAAGCCATTTATAAATCTTACGGGGGAAATAAATGGCGGATTTACAAAAACTAGAACAGGAAATAAAGGTGATTGTGGAAAGGAACAAAAGGGGAAAGCTAAATAAATAGAAATAACCCTCCAGCCTCTTGACAGAAAATAGATAAAAATTTGACAATCAAATCTTCCTTTCTCTAATCCGCGCGAATAAGCGAAAGGTATACATTCTAAGAAAGTCAGAATATCATTTAGATGGTTTCTTAATCTTCGGATAGATATTTATTTCTCTTTTACAAACTGGACTTTGTTTTTGTCGGGGTCGGTGATAGAGAAGTTTGGAGCCCAGGTGGCATCATCAACTAGTTCTTTTAGAAAAGTTATATTTGGATTAGATTTTAATTTATTATAAGTTTCTTTAATGTTTTCTACTGAAATAAAAACGGTTTGAGCTCCAGGGATTTCTCGGTCTTCTTTCTTTTGTTTAATTCCTAGTCTGGCGCCGTTTGGAAAGATAAAAGAGACAAATTTGCTATCTTGAATGTATTCAACTTCGAAACCAAGAGTATCCCTATAAAAGGGGATGACTTTTTCTATATCATTGGTGTAAAAGACGGCGCTATGGAGGTTCATTTTGGGAGCTTTAATTTACATTAAGATTGTGAGGATAGATTGTCGATGGGACTTTATATTTCAAGATTTCTGTATCGCTCATCGAACCATTGCCAGACCAAATCTTTGTCCATTGATCATTTATTTTTTTAAGTATTATCATAGCTCCGCCCCCGCCCCCGCCAATGCTGCAGTTAGCAAACTCACCATTTTGATTCCAAACATAAGCTAGTTGTTTTAGGGAGACTTCAGAAACTGCTGGCTGAGCACAAACGGATTTTATATCTTCAAGATCATTTTTTGAAGGGGTTGTTGTAGTTTCCTTTTTAGCAGAATTAACATTTGCAATCCTGTTTTCCAATTCTGTCTTTTGGACCTCAAAAGTTTTCTTGTTTTCTTTAGCCCTTTGATCCATCAGATACCAGACTTCTCCGGCTGCGGCAAAGGTAAAAATAGGGAAAACGATTGACGTAATAATTAGTGCTTTTTTCATTTTAAATCCTTCATTAACTTCCTTAAGCATAACAAAAAAGCTTTTGATATGCAATAACCTTAAAATTCCTCTTGACAGGATAAGGATTATCAAATAATATTTGGTTATTCCTTTTGGTTAATTCCAAGAGAAACTGACACAAAAACAAAGAAAACAATCCGCCTAACTTTTTTTAAAGTTATTCGGACAAGAAGTTGATACCCTTGACCTATGAATGCCATAGGCTTCGGTAAGCTTGCATTTATGGGGATTTTGAGCCAGAGGCTCAATAGGTAAAAACCGATCACTTTTCTTTCAGTGTAAAAGGAAAAAGGCAACTTTTTGTTGTCTAAAAATAGTTGCTGGAAGGAGGGTGATCGGCTTTTATAAAATCAAAAATCAAAAATAATAAATAAAATCAATTACTAATTAACCAATTTCAGTCAAAGGCTGATCGTCCTCTGGACGAAACTGATCAACTAATGCGGAGGGTAGGAGGAAAAGAAAAGATGAAAAAATTTAAAAAGAAAATTGCAGTTCTTACTAGCGGGCTTTTGATAGTCCAACTTATGATGTTGGGTATGGTATTGCCGGTAAAAACTTTTGCCGCTGATTATCAAGCTCCGGCAGCTAGCCAAAAAGACGACAGCGATATTTCAGCTACAAGCTTTAATTATGTAAAAGCTAACGACGATCATGGAAGCCACATCGGGGCTAGTAAAACTCTGAAGGTTGATACCTTTGATGTTTCAGCCATTGACGAGAATGAAATAAAGGGTGTTAGTCTAAAAATAAAATACAAGACAGAATCAGATTATGATGGGACTGAAGCTATTAAATACGGGTTAGAAGGAGAAGAGCTTGCTGATTCTAAAATTATCCCTACTTCTAATTCTCTTTATGTAACAGAAGAGTTTGATCTTTTCTCCCAGGGGATTGACACCAAAGAAGAGATCGGCGATTTGGATGTTAGCTTTACTAATAATTCTGCAAACGAAGAAAGCGGCGATGTTTTGATCGATTATCTCTGGGTAGAGGTAACGACTAATGAGATTCCACAAGTTATATTAACCAACAAACCAGATACCCTCTCAAATGAAACCGAAGCAACGTTCAGTTGGGTTGGGATGGACGACGTTACCCCTCAGGAAGATCTATTATACTCTTACAGATTAGACGAAGGAGATTGGACCGATTACGCAAGTGGCATGGAATCAACCCTTACCGACCTTAACGAAGGGAGTCATAAATTCGATTTGAGAGTTATCGACGAAGATTCTAATCTCTCGATGGTTAGCTATGAATGGGAGATTGATGCGACTACTCCGGATTTTACAGCCAAAGTTACTCCTGTTCTTGCCAATAGTCAGACCAAGACCGTTAATTTTTCTATCACTCCTTCTGAAGAAGTAAAAGACGTTATCCCGGTAGAATCTTTGGCAATTCCGGTAAAGGCCTTGGAATACGGTGTTAACCTAAAGGTAGAAGGGGACGGAACCATGCCTTTTGAAAAAATCCTTCATAAGGATGCAAAAGGCAATTATTCTTTTGATTACCTTATCCGAAGCAAAGGCGATAAGGAGATAAACTTTACTATCTTTGCCTTTGACCTGGCAGGGAATGAGGGGAAATATGAAGGTTCGTTTAATCTTGACACTGTCGCTCCTGGAAAAATAACCGGACTAAGGTCGGTAGTTGGAAACGCCAAAGCCGAATTCAGCTGGGTAAACCCAACCGATTTAGACCTTGCTGGAATTCGAGTGGTAAGAAACGATGGGATAGGATCTAATCTAGGAAAAGTAAACGTCTTTACCGACACTACAGTTAAAAACGACACTACCTACACTTATAGCTTCTATGCTTATGATATAGCTGGAAATATTGGCGAAGCAGTAGTAGCTACAGTCACTCCAAAAGCACCGGTTGTTGCCCAGGCAGCAGTAGTAGATGTAGCCCCCGTTACTGAACTTGTCCCTCCTGTAAATGAGGAGATTAAAGCAGCGACTGAAGAAAATAATGATACCAGCGAAAATAAAGACGTTGAAGTTAAAGAGACAAAGAAACTTCCAACCTGGAGCATTATTCTTCTTATTATCCTTTTAGGAATTGCAGCTTATCTCTTCTATACCCAGACGCCAAAAGAAAACAAATAAAGTTTAAAAGAAGCGCCCCGACATTACGTCGGGACGCTTCTTTGCTTGATTAAAACTTTCCCCAAAAGTAAAATATAATTAATTAAAAAATAAGAGATGAGGTTAAAAAGTATTTCATCAGTCTTTTATGTTAGTCCCCAATCGATCTCTCCGGAAAAAACATTGGAAGCTATGGAAATTCCAACAGGAAGCAAAGTGGTCGACTTCGGGGCAGGGATCGGTTTCTGGACTATTCCCTTGGCGAAGATAGTCGGAAGGAATGGCAAAGTCTATGCGCTTTCTGCTAACGACGATTTTTTCAATTTTTTGGAAAAGAAAATAAGCTACCTAGGACTTAATAATGTTGAAGTAGTAAGATTCAGCTTGGAGGAGGGTAATATCCCTGTTAAAGAAAAGGCGGATCTTGTGGTTCTCGCCAATGTTCTCCATGTCATTAGAAATCGCGAAGAGGCTTTAAAAAGGGCTAAAAAACTGCTTAATAAAAATGGCCGAGTCTTAGTTGTTGATTATCTTAGAATAAGGACGCTTTTTGGGCCGCCGATTGAATACCGAATGTCAGAGGAGGAAGTAATCATTTTAGCTGAAAAGGTTGGTCTTAGATTTAAATGTACGGTTGATGTCGCCAAAAATCACTATGGCTTAATTTTTGAAAATCAATAAAAGAAAGGAGCATATGAAGGAAGAAAAAAAGAAAAAAGAAAGCCAGGAAGTAAATGAAGAAGAAGATCTGAAAATTTGCGACAAATGCGGTTCAAAATTGGTTGAAGAAGAGGGCGAATGGTTTTGCCCAAATTGCGACGCAACCATCGACTTTTTTGGTGATTCTGACGAAGAAGAACTTTAGCGATGAAAGAAAGGCTCTTCCAAATCTTGAGTTACGATTATTTCTTTAAGGAACCTACTTCCTTTCCATATTTAAAGTGGCAATTAATCTTCTTTGGCATTATTCTTGCTTTTGCCTTTGGCTTTAAATTTTACCAGTTATTTAATATTAGCGAGAAAGACCCGAGGCGGCCTTTTTTTAAGGTTCTTTTCTGGGGATCTTTCACTTCCTCACTTTTGGGATTTCTTTTTATCTTCTTCAGAACCCAGGAACTCCCGACTTTTTCTATAAGATTTTTTTACTACCTAAACATTTTAATCCTTCTAATTTTCTCTCTTAGTTCCTTTGTATACTTCAAAAAGAAGATGCCATCGAAGGTTCTTAAATATAAAGAGACAATGCGAAAAGAGAAGTGGCTGCCTAAGAAAAAACGCTAAGTTATAACAAATCTTCTTGACTTAGGGGTATTTTTCAGGTAATATTATCTTAGTTAAATTTTAAAAAGAAATACGAAAAAACTAATTCCCTCCCAGAAGAAGGGAGAGAAAGTTTTCTTTGTGGTCTTTTAAGGAACTTTGACAGCCGAATATTGATAGAAAGCAGCTCTTAGCCTTTTTTAAAGGCTAAAATCAAGTAAACAATTTCAACGAGTTTTTTAGTTTTCAAAACTAAAAACAAACTCTTTTTTGGAGAATTTTTCATCCTACGGATGACCAACCGAAGGTTGGCAGCCTAGTTTGAATTACTTTCCATTCTTTTGGAGAGTTTGATCCTGGCTCAGGATGAACGCTGGCGGCGTGCTTAACACATGCAAGTCGTATGCATTTAGGTGCATGGCGAACTGGTGAGTAGTACATTGGAATCTGCCCCCATCACGGGGATAACCCGCCGAAAGGCGGGATAATACCCGATAGCCCCAGCACATATTTGTCATTAATTTGCTAACAAAGACGATTCTTGCAAATCTTGTTCTATTACCTCAGGTGTAGAAATCTAGATCAAAATGGCTCATTCGCAAATTAATAAGTCTTTGATGACAAATATGTGCTGGGTAAAGTTCCGGCGGATGGGGAGGAGCCTTTGTCCTATCAGCTTGTTGGTGGGGTAACGGCCTACCAAGGCTATGACGGGTAGCTGGTCTGAGAGGATGATCAGCCACATTGGGACTGAGATACGGCCCAGACTCCTACGGGAGGCAGCAGTGAGGAATCTTCCGCAATGGGCGCAAGCCTGACGGAGCAACGCCGCGTGAAGGATGACGGCCTTCGGGTTGTAAACTTCTTTTCTCTGGGAAGATTATGACGGTACCAGAGGAATAAGCCACGGCTAACTACGTGCCAGCAGCCGCGGTAATACGTAGGTGGCAAGCGTTATCCGGAATTACTGGGCGTAAAGAGTGTGTAGGTGGTGGTCTAAGTCAGATGTTAAATCTCTGGGCTTAACTCAGAGGCTGCATCTGATACTGGATTGCTAGAGACAAGAAGAGGTAAGCGGAATTCTCGGTGTAGCAGTTAAATGCGTAGATATCGGGAGGAACACCAATGGCGAAGGCAGCTTACTGGTCTTGTTCTGACACTGAGACACGAAAGCGTGGGGAGCGAAAGGGATTAGATACCCCTGTAGTCCACGCTGTAAACGATGCCTACTGGCTGTGGGTTTCGACGACCTCGAGATCCGTAGCGAAGCTAACGCGTTAAGTAGGCCGCCTGGGGAGTACGGCCGCAAGGCTAAAACTCAAAGGAATTGACGGGGACCCGCACAAGCGGTGGAACACGTGGTTTAATTCGACTCTAAGCGAAGAACCTTACCGAGGCTTGACATCCTGGGAACCCCGGCGAAAGTCGGGGGTGCCTTCGGGAACCCAGTGACAGGTGCTGCATGGCTGTCGTCAGCTCGTGTCGTGAGATGTTAGGTTAAGTCCTTTAACGAGCGCAACCCTTGCTCTGTGTTGTATGTTTCACAGAGGACTGCCCTGGTCAACGGGGAGGAAGGTGGGGATGACGTCAAGTCAGCATGGCTCTTACGCCTCGGGCTACACACATGTTACAATGGCTAGCACAATGGGTCGCGAACCCGCGAGGGGAAGCTAATCTCATCAAAACTAGTCCCAGTTCGGATTGAAGGCTGCAATTCGCCTTCATGAAGTCGGAATCGCTAGTAACCGTGGGTCAGCAATACCACGGTGAATACGTTCTCGGGTCTTGTACACACCGCCCGTCACACCACGAAAGTTGGTAACATCCGAAACCCCGCACATATTTTCGATCCAAAACTGCCCAATTTGTCCTAAATATAGTTAGTTTTGATTTGGGCAAAGTGTGGCAAAAGTAAATTATAATTGCAAAGAGTTTTGGCAGGACAAATTATCGAAACTATGTGCGGGGTGAAGATGGGACCAGCGATTGGGGTGAAGTCGTAACAAGGTATCCGTAGGGGAATCTGCGGATGGATCACCTCCTTTCTAAAGGAGAAATCCCGCACCTTTTAGCCCTTGTCGTGAGATTTGTGTAAAATAGCTTTATGTTCTATGTCTATGTATTAAAAAGCAAAAAAGATCAAAGCATTTACATCGGCTACACGACGGATTTAAGAGGTAGATTTGCTTCTCATAATAACGGTTCTAATAAATCAACCAAAGAAAAGAAACCATGGGAACTTATCTATTATGAAGCATTCAAAGACCGAACGTTGGCAAAGGAGAGAGAAATTAATCTGAAATATTATGGGAAATCTCTTGGACAACTTAAAAGAAGGATAGGTCTTTGAGGGTTAAAAGGTGCGGGACAATCCTAGAGGTCGCGCTTTCTATCAATATTGGGCTGTCAAATAATTAACAATTCATACTTAACAGTAATCGGCAAACAGGGAACATTTCATTGAAAAAATGACTCATAAGAGCTATAATGTTATCTGTTAGTTGCTTACTGTTTTTTGTTTGCTCTCGATTTTGAATTATTAATTGATAATTGTTATATTTCGGGCGTGTAGCTCAGTTGGTTAGAGCGCGTCACTGATAATGACGAGGTCCCTGGTTCAAATCCAGGCACGCCCACCATAAAGTATGAGCGAACTTTTGCAAAGAATAATTTACGGCTCCTTGGGAATAATCTTCGGCGTTGTCTTGGTTTGGAAATCCCATGAGATCGTGAACAATGTCGGCCACAATTATTGGGCCGAAGAACATTTAGGCGAAGGAGGAACCTACAATTTGGTAAGGTTTCTCGGGGTTTTCTTAATGTTTGTCTTTTTTGCATATATGATAGGAAAATTGGGGGTAGTTTATTTGGCTGTATCAAAGTTTTTCAGAAATCTGATAGGAAGTTAAAGAATTGTTAATTATTATGGGCCCGTAGCTTAGCTGGTAGAGCGCCTGCTTTGCAAGCAGGAGGTCAGGAGTTCGAATCTCCTCGGGTCCACCAAAGCAAGAGCAAATTTTTATGATAAATTGAAAAACCCTAGGCAGTAACCTAGGGTTTTTCCCTCCAAACCGAGTTTAAGACTTCTCGGCTTTTTTTGTCTTCCTCCAGGAAATGGTTGGGAATGTACTGGAAAAGGAGGGCACGGGCGAGAAACTCGAGATATGAATCCCAATTTCTAAGTTTCCTCTTTACTCCGACTAATCTCCCGGTGGTGTAGTGGGAATTGTAGTATTTTACCAGGGATTCCGGCTTGTCTTCTTCGAGGAGGAGGTAGCTTCTTGCTTCGGCGACATTCTTAATCCCGAAGCTTTTTAAGAGGTTTCGCCACTCGTTTACCTTCTGCCAGTCGGAAGTAATGATGAGCGCCATATCGATTGTAGAGAGGAGAAGATGAGTTATCTCGTCGATCTTTCCTGGGAGATCGACAAAGATAATGTTTTCGGTGAGGCTTTCAAGTTGGACAAGAGCTGGGTAGACTTTTTCAATCTCCCATTTTGTCTTCAAGTCCTTGTGTCGTTCCCGATCGGTGCCAAGCCCAACGTTAATGAGTTCCAGAGTTGGGCTCCCCAAATCCAAGTCGATGCTACCAACGTTAATCTTAAGGTTGCTGAAATCTGGCCGGCTTAAAAGCGAGTCCAGTATAACTCGGATTTCGCTAGTGATCGTGGCACAAGAAGTGCTCTTGCCGGAACCGGGTGGTCCGCAAGCCGCGATCCTAATTTGTCTGTTCTCGAGAAGCCGAACTTTCTCTTCTTCGAAAATCACTCTTTCTACGCCGGTAATTTTCCCGCCTTTCCCAAAGGTATCCCAGGTTGGGATAGTTGTGTAGTGAAGATTGCGGTCATTCATTACGATGGGAAGCGGTTCCAGACTAGCAGGGGACGGTTCTGGAAGAGCTCTTAGAAGCTCATCAAGAGAGCTTGCGATCTTAAGGCAATTGTCTAGCAGGTTGCAGAAGTCGCCTAGGGTTGTAGTCATCGGATTGTAGAAGCATTTGATGTAGTGTTTGAACAGCTTGGGCGAAAGTCTTCTTCTCGTAAGCTTTTCTTCTACAATCTTTACAACATGGCACTGGGTTGCGTAATAGATAATCTCTCGCGCCAACTTACCTTCCTTGTCCGGTAAGTTTCGGGAGATTCTATGAAGCTTATGCGCCAGGTCATTGCCAAAGAGGCAGAAAGTAGAAGTTCGAGAGAAAGTTTCAATTGCTTTCACACTTAGCTTCTCTTTCCTTGCCACCACGACGTTCTCATCAAGCAGGTTTAACCTATGAAGCAGCCAAAAACCAACGGCTGCTAAAAGGCTAGGCTTCTTTGGTACTATTACCACGCGTATGGTTTTCAACCACTCCACCTCCTAAGATTTGTACTACTGTCTTTTGTAAATGTGCACTTTCTGTTTTGTTTGTGCGGTAATTATAGCATAATAATAATCTTATGGGAATACTAAATTCCTGGTAACTAAAACTTCTTTTTGTGTTATGATTTGCATTGAGATTTAAGGGCCTGTAGCTCAGTTGGCAGAGCGCCGCATTCGCATTGCGGAGGTCGTCGGTTCAACTCCGATCAGGTCCACCAAACTTCGCTCTTTGAGCTTCGCTTGGCAAGCCCAAGACTTATGAGTTTAAAAAAGAAGATTGAAAAAGCTAAAGAATAGTGCTATTAAATAATAAAATAATGTTTGGAAAGAATTAATGCATACATCAATTGAATTGGAAAAAGAAGCTCAAGAGTTAGGTATCTCATTAAGTAAAGTACTTGAAATAGTTGAAAAAGTGCGTCCATATACTATGGTCCCTGATATAAGCCAATGTTTTAATATTTTTTCGGTCATTAGAGCAATTAGAAACAAACAGAAAGGAATAATTGTTGAATGCGGAGCCTGGAAAGGAGGAAGCGGGATGGCAATGCTTTTGGCTCAGAAAGAATTTTTTGGCAAAGTAATCAAGCCGGTTTATCTTTTGGATAGTTTTGAAGGCTTGCCTCCAGCGAAAGAAATAGACGGCCCGTTGGCAAAAAAATGGCAAAAGGATACAAAATCTCCAGGGTACTATGATAATTGCATTGCTTTAATAGATGATGTTAAAAAGGCTTTGGTTGACTTCGGTTTCTCCGAGGGGGATTTTTATCTTATTAAGGGATGGTTTGATAAAACCGTTCCCCTTCTGGCCAAAAAATTAAGATTTAAAAAAATAGCTCTTTTAAGGCTCGACGGCGACTGGTATGATTCCACAAAAATCTGTTTGGAAAATTTGTCTCCTTTGGTATCTAAAGGCGGAATTGTAATTCTTGACGACTATTATGCCTGGGATGGATGCTCCATTGCCGTTCACGAATATCTCGGGGGCAACAAGCTGTCGTATAGGATCAAGCCTATAGGTAATTTCATGGGTGCTTATTTCTATCAAAAAAGCAGAGATATTAAATGATTAAAAAATTAAAATTGTCTTTCTGATTTAAGTACTATAGTTTTTCTTTTTGCTCCTATGTCGAAAAAGATACTATTTTGATATTATTTCTCTTGTTTTAAGTTTATATTAGAATGATGAGATGGAAACTGATTTAAGAAACAAAATTGACTTTTTAGTCGAAAAAAGCAAGGAAGTTCTTTTAGATTGCTGTCTTCCAAATGGAGCGATAGTTGCAGCAAATTCTAAAGCTTCTTATTTCCCCAAAGAAGCCAAGGATTATTTTTTTGTTTGGCCAAGGGATGGAGCGTATATTTGTCTAGCGTTAAGTACTTTAGACATCAAGGATGAACAATGTAGGTTTTTCAATTGGCTTACAAAAATAGAGGATTGGCAAAAAACAGGTTTATTTTTTGAGAGATATAATATAGATGGTTCTCTTTCGCATGACAAAACCGTAAGCTTTCACAGATTTCAGCCTGATCAAACAGGAATAGTTCTTTTAGCAATTGCAAATTATTTAAAAACAAATCTAAAAAAGAGTGATGACTATTATGAACTTATAATAAAGTCAGCTCATAGTTTATGTAAGACTTGGGAGAAAGATCATTTTAATAGAATTACTAATGATCTTTGGGAAGAGAGAGATACTGATCCAGATCCAAAAGATAATTTTTCATATTCGCTTGGAGCTTGCATTGCCGGTCTTTTAGCGGCAAATGAATTATTTCCAAGCAATTTATTTAAAGAGATGGCTTTCAGGATGGAAGAAGTTTTAGTGAAGAGTGCAAAAAGAAAGGGCTATTTTTATCGATCATTCAGAAATAAAAGCGACGAAAGAATCGATACTAGTCTTTTAGGCCTTATCTGGCCGTTTGAAATATTAAAACCAGATGATCCATTGGCGGTTAAAACCGTGGCATTAATTGAACAGAAATTAGTCCAAGATTATGGTGTCTATCGCTATGAAAATGATAAATATAGTGGCTGGGTTCCCAATGGCTATGATGAGAGAGAAGGCGCCGGGTTTTGGCCACTTCTTAATTTCTGGATGACTATTATTCTTTCTAAAATGAATAGAAAAGAAGAAGCGATGAAATATTTTAATAAAGTTCTTGAGTCTATAGATTTGAAGAAAGGTTTTATTCCAGAACAGATTTTTGATAATGATATTCAAGTATCTGTTTCGCCACTAGCCTGGAGCCATGCAATGTTTATTATTTAAACAAAGGAACTAAAAGCCTTGAATTGTTCTAAAATTTAAGATATAAATACTTCCGAAATTTAGGGGTTGATAATTTAAGAATGTAGTCGGTTCGACTCCGATCAGGCACCAAAATGATTTCTTTTGAAGTCATTTTTTGTTTATTTAAGGCCTATTGACGTATTTTTTAAAAAACCTTATGCTATTTATGCAAATTAAAAATTAATAATGAAGGCAAAATGAAGAAAATTTTTTATAAATTAAAGGCACCTTTCATTTTTTTATTAACACTAATTTTTACCTTTTTGTTAGCGACTCCAGTTTCGGCGTTGCCATTTACGCCTTATGCGGTAGGAGTGAGTAGTGCGACCAATTCTTCAGTCAACGGTTGGAGTATGCAAAACACAAAATTTGTGGTCTCAGGGCTTTTTGACGGCATCGGCGGCGCTGATTTGGCTGCAGTCTATGATTATGGCAATAATAATATGGGGATTATTCTTCTCCCTGAAGGGAATGTTAGCCAGGCAAGAACTATCTATCTAACCGGCGCCCACAATTGGGACATGCAAAAGACCAAATTTGTAACGGCTGGGGATTATGATGGTGATTTGATTTCTGACATTGCAATTTTATATGATTATGGGAATAACGATTTAGGGATTTGGGTTTTCTCCGGCGGTGTCAGCCCATCCTTGTATTACAAGAGCGGACCAAATAATTGGAACCTTGGAAGTACTAAGTTTGTCGCTTCTGGAAATTATGATGGCGGCAGCCCAGCTACTACTGATATCACAGTAATGTATGATTACGGTAATAATAAAATGGGCATCTGGAATTTTCTTTCTAGCGGGTCAAGTTTTCTTCCTGAATTAAACTACTATAGCAATAGCTGGAATATAACTAGCACAAAGTTCTTCCTCTCATACGATTTCTTAGGCGACGGATATAACGATATTGCTGCAGTCTATGACTATGGCAATAATGATATGGCTATTTGGGTCTTTGATGCTGACCCTAGAGGAAATAGATATATCCCTTCAATCTATTTTAGGAGCGGGACAGGGAATTGGTCTCTTAAGAACACTAAATTTGCTACCATCGGTGTTGTCCCGATGATTACAATGGTTTACGATTATGGCAACAACAATATGGGGATTTGGAATTTCTATAATCTGGCTCCAGGTAGTTTTACGCCGGCTCTTGGCTATATCAGCGGGTCTGGTCATTGGAGTGTAGAGAACACTAAATATTTCTATGATGGCCTCTTCCTTAATGTCGATAGTCCATTAGGCGCTGCTGCCTTTTATGATTATGGGAACAGTACTATAGGTATTTGGAAATTCTCTTATGCGCTTTCAGGCCCTCCACTTTAAATAATAAATAAAGGGGTAGAATGAAAAGAAAATTAAATCAATTAAAGATGTCTTTGGTTCTGTCTACGACCATTCTTTTTATTTTTTCGCTGGCGGTGCCAGCTTCGGCAGCACCCATAAGTCCGAACTTTATTGTTCGTGTTGGCAGTGCTACCAACTCGACTGTAGGCGGTTGGAATATGCAGAGTACTAAATTTACTGTCTCCGGAAATTTTGATAATAGTTTAGGGGCTGATCTGGCGGTTATATATAATTATGGCAATAATAATATGGGGATTATTATTATCCCTGAAGCGAAAGTGTCGCAAGCAACAACGATATATTTAACTGGTAATTATAATTGGGATCTTACTAAAACTAAATTTGTGATTGCAGGAGACTATAACGGTGATCTTGTTTCTAATATTGCAGCTGTCTATGATTACGGAAATAACGACATGGGAATCTGGATCTTCTACAATGGGTTTTTGCCTACTTTAGTGTATAAAAGCGGTTCCGGCAACTGGAATCTCCAAAATACTAAATTTGTTGAATCTAGCAATTTTTCAAATGATTATGGCGATTATGAAGACCTAGCAATGATGTACGATTATGGCGATAACAAGATGGGCATATGGAACTTTATTTCAAATGGCGCTACTTTTGTGCCAAAATTTGCCTTCTATAGTAATAACTGGAATATTAACAAAACAAAATTTGTTGTTTCTGATGATTATACAGGGGATTTCAGCGGCGACTTAGCAGCCATCTATGATTATGACAACAACGATATGGGGATATGGGTTTTCCAGGGGGATCCGGTGCAAGGGACTTTTACACCTTCATTGTTTTACAAAACTGGGCCGGGAAACTGGTCTCTAGCTAACACGAAATTTGTAAGTTCGGGATTGCCTGAAATTGTGATGATGTATGATTATGGCAACAATAATATGGGGATTTGGGATTTTTATCTCACTGCTCCAGGTGTATTTAGTCCATTCCTTCTTTATATTAGCGGGTCCGGGAACTGGAGCGTTACAAACACCAAAACCTTTACAGAAAGCGCCTTCTTTAATCCTTATGGCCCGTATGGAATAGCTTCGTTGTATGATTATGGCAATAATACGATCGGAATCTGGATCTTCGGTTATCAATCCGTAATACCATAGTATAAAAACTTTAGTTCTTATCTTTTAAAAAAGTCTTCTACTAGGCTAATCTTTAAGTATGAATACAACTTTAGCGAAGAAGATTAAGATTTTACCGAAAACTTCTGGAGTCTATCTTTACCGCGATAAAAACAAGCGTATTATTTATGTCGGAAAAGCGGTTAACCTAAAAAGCCGAGTCTCTTCGTATTTTCAAAAAACTCTGAATTATCTGCCGAAGACTGTTCAACTTATTAAAGAAATTGAGAGTTTAGAGTGGATTGAGACGGAGTCGGAGGTTGGGGCTCTTCTTCTTGAATCAGAACTTATAAAGAGATATCAGCCAAAGTTCAATGTTGAATGGCGGGATAATAAAAATTACCTCTTCCTTAAAATCCCTAAAGAGGATTTCCCAATGCCTGGGTTTGTTCGTTATCCGTCAGATGATAAGGCCACCTATTTTGGGCCGTATATCGATGCCACGGCTGTTCGTCAGGTTTTAAAGCTTCTTAGAAAAAGTTTCCCTTTCAGAAGCAAAGGCGATCTTAAAGCTAAAAAAGCTTGTCTTTATTATCACTTAAGGCAGTGTCCGGGAGTCTGTATTGAAGCCATTTCTAAAAGCGATTATCAGAAAAACATCCGTAAAATTATTCAGTTCTTTGAGGGCAAGAGTGAGAAGATGAAGAAAGAGTTTGAGAAAGAAATGAAAAAAGCGGCCAGGGAAAAAAATTTCGAAAAAGCGGCTTACTTCCGCAATGTCATCTTTAATTTAGAAAGAATCGACCAGATTCATATCTTAAAAAAAGAAGATTTCTCCAAGACCGACCATGCTCTTTATGGGCTTCAAAAGGAACTGGGATTAAAAAAAGTTCCCAGAAGAATCGAATGTTATGATATTTCCAATATCCAGGGGAAGTATGCCGTTGGCTCAATGGTTGTCTTTGAAAACGGTCTTCCGGCTAAAGAAAATTACCGCAAGTTTAAAGTAAAAAAAATAAAAGGACCGGATGATCCGGCGATGATCGGAGAAATTATAAAAAGGAGGTTTGAAAAAGATTGGGAGCTTCCTCAACTTATTGTTGTCGACGGAGGAAAACTTGACCCGCTAGAAAGAAAAAATGAATTTAAGGGATTAAAAATTAATATTCCTCTAATCGGCCTTGCTAAAAGATTTGAGGAGATATATACTGTCATCCCGACTAAAGTGGAAGGGTCTCTTGGTAAGTTTACCCTGAGCGAAGTCGAATGGGCCCGGGATGACAATCCACGTTTTAAGAAAATAATTTTGCCAAAGAATTCTGAAAGCCTCTATCTTTTACAGAGGATAAGGGATGAAGCCCATCGGTTTGCGATCACATACTTTAGAGAAACTCACAAGAAAGAGGCTAGAAAGTCAGGTTTGGATGATATATCTGGGATTGGGCCCAAGACTAAGAAAAAATTATTGAAAGAATTTGGTTCGATTGTCAAAATAAAAGAGGCAAGTGAGTCGAAAATTGCTAAAATAATAGGAGAGAAGAAGGCTAAAATTATTAAACTGTCATTCCGGGCTGCCGAAAGTTGGCCTTTTCCTCCAGATTCTGAATCTAGTTCAGAATGACAATTAGTAAAATGAAAAATTTCGAAGAAATCGAAAAGGAGATAAGGAAGAAAGAGGAGAAAAAAATCCGGAAAAAAGATAAAATCTCCGGAAAAAGCGTTTTTCTCTTAAAAAAACTGATCGAAAGGAAAAAGAAAAAACGATCTTAAACTAGGCTAAAGAAAAAGTAGATCAGGTTGTAAGGAGGCTTAAAATCTGCTATACTTTCAGTTATTATGAGTAGAATTTTTCAATTAATCGAAGTTTTTTCGGCCATTACTTTAATAGCCTCTATCCTGCTCCAGCAGAGGGGTACCGGTCTTTCCAGCATCTTCGGTGGAGAAGGAAGCTCTTATCGAACTAAAAGAGGAGCTGAAAAGTTTCTATTTTGGACCACGATTATTATGGCTATAGTTTTCTTTGGAACAACGTTCTTGTCTCTTGTATTATTCGCTAAATAAAGTGGATTTCAAAAAAGTACAACGTGTCATTCAAAAAGAGATTTTCAGACTAAAGGGACTCGAACCCTCGGATCTAAAGAGGGAAATTATTATTGTCTTAAAAAAACTACCGGACATTGTCCACCTGAAACAGTTGGTTTTTTTCTCGGTAATATTCTCTGTTGTTATCCTGGTCCTTTTTTTCCAAAGTTTTTCTTCACTTAAAAATTATTATTCATTGGCCAAACCTTCCTATAGCGGCAGTTATACAGAGGGAATAATCGGAGAAGTGAAGGGGATAAATCCGATCTTTTCAATTGTAAACCCGACGGAGGATGATGTTGTAACTCTTGTTTTTTCAGGTCTTACAAAGATAAACAGCAAAGGGCAGGTAGAGGGGGATTTGGCGGAAAAATGGCAGATGTCGCCGGACGGGAAAGTTTTCCAATTTAAGCTAAAGAAAAATATAAGGTGGCATGATGGAGTGCCCCTAAATTCTGATGATGTTATTTTTACGATAAATGCCATCCAAAACCCAGATGCTAGAAGCCCTTACTTCTACTCTTGGCGGGGGGTCCAAGTTCAAAAAGACGGTTCGGATTCGGTAAGGATAACTTTAGCAAGCCCGCTCCCGTCATTTATTTACAATACAACGGTTGGGATTCTTCCAAAGCATCTTTTGGAAAAAATCCCGGCCAAAAGTCTAAAGCTTGCAGAATTTAACCAGGCTCCGATAGGCTCCGGACCTTACGTCTTCAGTAAGATTGAGAAACGCAAGGATTCCTCTGAAATTACGCTTCTAGCAAATGATGATTATTATCAGAAAAAGCCGTATATTCAGACAGTAAAATTCAAGACCTACAAGGATGAAAGCAGCCTAACAAACGGCTATTTGAAGAAGGAAATCCAAGGGATTTCCAGGATTTCGCTCCTTAACTATGAAAACGCTTTGAAATTAAAAGATATCAAACTTTATATAAAAAGACCGGCAGAATATACGGCGCTCTTTTTCAATGAAAAGAAAGAGATCTTAAAGGATATAAATATCAGGCAGGCGCTGGCAGGATCAGTTGATAAGGGAGAGATTGTAAAATCTTTGCCTTTAGGTTTAACCGTCCAAGACGGGCCGATTTTAGCCGGGAATCTAGGCGGACTCAAGAAAAAAGAGGTTACAGTTGCCCTTGCCGATGCTAGAGGTCTTTTGGAAAAGAGCGGCTGGAAACTGGGAGGGAATGTTTATAAAAAGGACGGCGTGGAATTGAAATTAGACCTTGTTTTCTTGGATAATGAAGAGTTTAGGAAAGTAGCGGAAATTATAAAAAACGATTGGTCTAAACTAGGAGTAAATATTAATTTGAAGCCAGTATCGTTAAACGATTTAGAAAAAGATTATATTCGGCCAAGAAATTACGACATTCTTCTTGTTAACGAGAATGTTGGTAATGCAAATGATCTTTATTCATTCTGGGCTTCCAGCGAAAAGCTGGATCCGGGCCTAAATCTTTCGTTTTTCGAGAACCAAAAGGTGGATAAATATTTGGAGTTTGCAAGAGAAGCGATTGATGAGGCGAGAAAAGCAGAAATGCTTAAAAAAGCGCAAGAGATTCTTTTTGAAGAAAAGCCGGCAGTTTTTCTCTACTCTTCGCCTTTTATTTATGGTGTTTCTTCAGAAATCGGCGGTATTGATATTAAAAAAATTGCAAACCCTAAAGATCGCTTCGCAAATATTACCGATTGGTATGTAGTGAAATAGCTATAGATTGAACTCGTTTTCGTTGACTTTTAGGCTAAATTTAAGTATAATTTCTTTGTTATACAAAGCTCACGCGGACGTGGCGGAATTGGTATACGCGCAAGCTTGAGGTGCTTGTGGGAGTAATCCTGTGGAGGTTCAAGTCCTCTCGTCCGCACCATTTTTTAATTGTCAATTGTCAATTATTAATTAATAATTATTGAAGGGGCGCTTAGCTCAGTTGGCTAGAGCGACTGGTTTACACCCAGTAGGTCATAGGTTCGAGTCCTATAGCGCCCACCATTTTTCGCCACAGCGAAAAATGCCCTTCCGAAGCTTTAGCGGAGGAGGGCAATTAACACTTAGAGCAACTTTAAAAAAAGGCTTCAAATGGCAGGCCAAAAATTGTCTGAGCTACGCTTGGGGGCCAGTAAAATTGGGAGCGAAGTTTGTCCTTCGTAGCTTTAGCGGAGAATGGACATTATAATATAAATCAATATATGCCGAGATAGCTCAGTTGGTAGAGCACAGGACTGAAAATCCTGGTGTCCCCGGTTCGATCCCGGGTCTCGGCACCATGCGGGTGTCGTATAGTGGTTATTACATGGCCTTGCCAAGGCTAAAACGGCGGTTCGATTCCGCTCACCCGCTCCATAAGATAAAAGTATGAGTGGGGCCTTTTTAGGAGAGGTTCTCACCCTGCGGGCGATCAGCCGTAGGCTGAGAATCCCGTTTCCCGCTCCAATTTATATTTGGCCTCGTGGCGGATCCGCCTTCGCCAGAGGCTTCGTTCGGACAAGGTGGCTTATATTTATGGCGTTGTGGCCGAGTAGCTAGGCAACGGTCTGCAAAACCGTTTACCCGGGTGCAAATCCCGGCAACGCCTCCAAGGTTCAACAAAGTTGAACGCTTGTAGCTAATAGCTATTGGTTACTGGCTACAAGTAATCGATTCTTTGCCGCGGTGGCGGAACCGGTATACGCGCATGACTTAAAATCATGTGACCGAAAGGTCTTGGGAGTTCGAGTCTCCCCCGCGGCACCATAGAAATTTAAAGATAGAAAGATATCTATGTCTAAACCAAGTAAAATTTTTTTAGGATTGGCGACTATTTGGCCAGTAATTTATATGTTTATTTTTATGGCTTTTATATTTAGCCAGATTTTTATCGCTCAAATTAGCGGGGGTGAACCAGCGTTAGAGATTTTTTTCTTCATCTTTATCCTTCATTTTTTAACAATAATTGAAATATTTGTTCTCTTAATCATTTATGTTAGGGATGTTTTCAAAAATCCTGCGATTATTCAAGAGAAAAAAACTCTTTGGGCTGTGGTTTTGTTTCTTGGCAATATGATTGCGATGCCTGTTTATTGGTATCTCTATATTTGGCAGGAGCCGGCTAAAAACCCCAATAGCTCTTAATCAATTATTGTTTTCCTTCAAACCTTTTTTCAACCTCTTCCCAATTCAAAATATTCCAAAAAGCATCGATAAATTTTTTCTTTTCGCTTTTATAGTCTAAGTAATAAGCATGCTCCCACATGTCCAAAACTAGAAGGATATAATCGGTAGGATAGAGGACATCATTATGTTTCTCAATTTGATTTATAAAAAGCCTCTTGGTCAGCCAATCGTAGGAGAGAGTAGTCCAGCCGGGGCCTTCAATCGTTGAAGCGGCATCGGAAAATTCTTTTTTAAACCTTTCAAAACTGCCGAACTCCTTATCAATTGCTTCTTTCAAATTTCCTTCAGGCTCTTTTCTTACTTCCTTTTCCGGTCCCATATTCTCCCAGAAAAGGGAATGAAGAATCACTCCGCCAATATTAAAAGAAAGGGCTTTAAGCTCTGCTTTCTGATCAATTTCTAGATTTTCTTTTCTGGCACTTTCTAGCTTCTCTAATATTTTATTGGCCGCATCCACATAAGCTTTGTGATGTTTATCGTGATGTATCCGAAGCTGTTCTTCAGAAATATACGGTTTCAAGGCATTATAATCATACTTTAAATCCGGTAGGATAAAATATTCCATTATTTTCTTTAAATAGCTTAAGGCTCTTACTTCATTTCTGCTTTAGTAAGAGCCTTTTTACTTTTATTCTTCTTCTCCACCTTCTTCTTCGCCTCCTCCTTCAGCTTCTCCACCTTCCATTCCCAGGGCTTTTTTAACCTCATCAGCAGAATTGTAAGTCCCTTCAGGGAGATTATTCATTACCCAATTTTTATCCTCGTCTGGAACATCCGACATCCCATTGCAGGCTTGTTTTATGTCAGCGGCTGTGGCCGGGTATTCAACGTGATTTTCGATGTGTTCCTTGACTTTCTCTCGATCCATTTTTTCACCTCCTTTCAACTATTTTGTTAATTCATCGACCTCATTCTTACCGTTTTCAAGCTCTTTCTTCTGCTCCTCATCAATTCTTAAAAGCAAGGTTTGAAATTCACCAACATGAGTTTTTTCTTCATTAGAAATGTCTGCCATAACCTTTCTAATATTTTCATTGTCTGACATTGTTGCTAGCTGATTATAAAGATTTATGGCATCGAGTTCGGAAATTATTCCCACTCTTAAAATCTCCTTATCAACATCCTCTTTGGCTATTTTGGAAATGTCGATTGGTAAGCCTGAAATCATGAATTTTAATATAACTTATCCTACTTAACATTTTGATTGGATAACTTTACAAATATTTATTTATGCTATAATGGTATTTGTTAAACGAGCGCTATCTATGTTTAAAAAGAAAGCAGAAGAGGAAGTACCTAAGAAGAATATTCCCAAACTTTCTAAAGAATTCAAAGAAGAAATAGAAAACCAGCACAAATTCAAAGTTTCCCATGTCATCTGGCCTGTCTTAAGCCTCTTCATTCTTTCAATGCTTGGCATCTACATTTATTCAAACTATATTATAAATAACAGCGGCACGGTAATAGATAGAAAATCACCGGACGAAAAAATCCAATCCAAGCCTGAAGTGAAGGAGGAGCAAACTCCGGCTGCCACTACTCCTACTCCGGCAACAGTCGAGCCGCCGAAGCCGCAGGCACCCCAATATATCGAATATATTGTTAAACAAGGAGACACTTTGAGCGGGATTGGCCAGACTTACCAGGTCTATATAAGCGAGATTTTGAGTGCTAATCCGGGCCTCGCCCAAGATGATTTGAAGATCGGCCAAGTAATTAAGATACCAAAGAAATAATTCAAAAGTCAAAAATAAAAAGTAAAAATTTATAAGTCGCTTCGCGACAATTTTATTAAAGGAGGAAAGATGAGTATATTAACAATTATTTTAATAATTCTCGGAGTCGTTCTTTTGGCCCTTATTTTTATGTTCAATAGTCTTGTCAGGACCAAGAACAGGGTTGAAGAGGCTTGGAATGACATTAAAATTCAACTTAAAAGACGGTTTGAGCTTATCCCAGACCTTATGAAGTCGGTTCAGGCGGCAATTAAGCTTGATGAAAAGCTTCTAACCCAAATTACAAAGCTAAGAAGCCAAGCAGGAGACTTGGAAAATGGTTCGCCGGCCGAAAGAGCCAAGACAGAAAACGCTTTAGGAGATGCTTTGGGTGCGCTTAAAATCCAAGTTGAAGCTTATCCTGATATTAAGTCTCATACTGAAATCAGTCAGTTTATGTCTGAACTTACCGACACCCAGGATAAAATCATGGCCAGTCAGAGGTTCTATAACGGCATGGTTCGAGACTTTAATACCAAGATTCAAGTTTTCCCAACCAATCTTTTTGCCGGGATGATGGGATTTAAGGGTTATGAGTTCTTCGAAGTTCCCGAAAGCGAACAAAAGAAGCCAGAAGTTCAGCTAGAGGTCTAGGTTACATATCTACGAATAAGGATACAAATCCTACTAATATTACGAATAAATGCTTAGAGAACGAACAAAGCTTATCTAACCGGAATTAAGCTATAAGATAGTTGGTATTCTATTTGAAGCTCACAATGAGCTTGGCGGTCATTTGAAGGAGAAACATTACCAGCGGGCAATAAGCAAACTATTTAAAGAAAAAGGAATAAATTTTCAAGAGCAGTTCGCTATACCAATAAAATTAAAAGAAAAAGAGGTTGGCAAGTATTTTTTTGACTTTCTAGTTGAAGATAAAGTGGTTTTAGAAATTAAAGTAGGGCGATTAAAAAGGACATATTTTGATCAATTGCATTCGTATGTCAAGGCGTCGGGTAAGAAATTAGGGATTTTAGCAATATTTACCGAAAACGAAGTGAAATTTCGTAGAATCCTAAATCTCTATTAATGATTTGTAATATTTGTATGATTCGTATTATGATTAGTAGATTCGTAATTAATTAGTAGTGTTATGTATAAACAAGTTGATTCCAACAAGAGGAAAACGATATTTTTTATGGGGTTTTTCCTCATTTTCATTATCTTTCTGGGATGGGTCTTCTCTCGTGCCTTAGGAAGCTCCTTTATCTTGTATCTGGCAATTTTTATCAGCATTGTCCAAGCTTTCATCAGCTATTTTTATTCAGACAAAATTGCCTTAGCTATTTCGAAAGCCAGAAAAATTGAAGAAAAGGACAATCCGAAACTTTATCATATAGTTGAAAATCTTTCGATAACGGCCGGCCTACCGATGCCTAAAGTCTATATTATAGAAGATCTGGCGCCAAATGCCTTTGCGACCGGAAGAAATCCAGAACACTCGGCGGTAGCGGTGACGACAGGGCTTCTGGAAAAATTAGAGCGGCCGGAACTCGAAGGGGTTATCTCCCATGAACTTTCCCATGTCGG
Source organism: Patescibacteria group bacterium (assembly GCA_023473595.1). Taxonomy (GTDB): domain Bacteria; phylum Patescibacteriota; class CPR2; order UBA1875; family JAMCYV01; genus JAMCYV01. Next base: position 43,207 of record JAMCYV010000011.1, read on the forward strand.
TAACTATGATATCCGTTTGGCAACAGTGATTGTAGTTTTGGTCGGAATAGTCGTCCTAATGTCCGATCTTTTTTTTAGGATTAGCTTCTGGGGAGGGGGAGATGATGATAGCGATAATAATCAACTACAGTTCTTTTTTCTAGCGGTGGGCGTCGTTTTAGCCCTGCTTTCGCCGCTCTTTGCCACCCTGATCCAGCTTGCAGTCTCAAGGAAAAGGGAATTTCTGGCTGATGCAAACGGAGCACTTCTTACACGCTATCCGGAGGGATTGGCGAGGGCGCTTGAAAAAATCTCAGCTGATCCCAAACCTCTTCGAGTTGCAAATAAAGCAACAGCACATCTTTTTATAACCAATCCTTTGAAAGAGCACAAAGGCAGTATGAGAGGCTGGTTCTCCGGTCTTTTCGATACCCACCCGCCGGTAGAAGAAAGAGTAACTCGATTACGCCAGATGACGTAATCTTGAATTTCTAAATCCTAATTACTAATTTCTAAACAAATCCTAAATTCAAATATCCAAAAACTTATTGTTCGAGCGAAATTGAGAACTACTCATTGTGTCATTCTCGCCCTTCTTTGTCATCCCCGCGAAAGCGGGGATCCAGAAACTCCGGAAGGCTAAACTCCAGCAGGAATCCAGAAAACAATTAAAAATAGCCTCAAAAAGGTATTTTTTTGGTATAATGTGGCTGTGGAATAAAACCAGCAGAAATTTAGGGAGGTTGATGCCCAGTATATTTAATATTAAGGAAAATAATGGCTTATGAAGAAAGTTTAAAAATTGCAATTATAGCGGCTTTATCAGGCGGTTTAGCTATCTTTATTTTTGAGAGATTATCATCTTTGATGAGAAGAATATTGGAAAGAAAAATCAGACATTACAATTCAATAGTGTTTTATGAGGGGCAACTTAATAATAACCTATCTCGTTTGTATGATATTCTTTTCACAATACCTAATATAACTAAGCATTTGAAAGATGGTAATATTACCTGGAACAATCTTAGAATAATTGAATTTGATGGGTCTTTACTAAAAAACATCTATTCCGAGAAGCTTAGAAATACCTTGGGCTCTTATGAAGTTGATCAATATAAATTAAACGATGATCTTGAAAGTCTAATGAATGGCTATCAAGAAATAAAACAAGCATTGATTCAAAAAAATATTAAGCATGAAGAGTACTCGGTTAATTGCGAGTCATTTATTAAGAACCTAGATTTAATTTACAAATTCACAGAGATGACAATTCAGACGTTACTAGATGCACTAACGGATGTAAGATTGCGAATAAAAACCGATAATCCTAGAACTAGTATTTTTATTAAAAAAATAATAATGAATGGACTAAAAGAATATACAAAAGAGGAATTCAAGATGGAAAGAAAAAAATTAGATAGAGAGATTGATGAAGCAAGCACTACTCGGAAGAAAGAAATAGATAAAATACTTAAGTAAAAAACAAGAATTAAGGAATAAAAGCAAAGGAATTTATAGATTTTATTATGCAGAAAAAATGAAAGTAGTAAGAAAGGAATAATATGAAAGAGGTATACATAAGATTTATGGCACCCGTTATCCCCCAGACAGCCGATCAGCTATTTAGGGTCTTTGACCAAATAGTTCAACAAAAAGTTGAAAGAGTGCATTTGCTCATTTCTTCACCTGGTGGACAAGTTTTCCATGGCCTTTCCATATATAACTTTTTAAAAGGTTCTCCTATTGAAATTTATACTTATAATTTCGGTAGTGTTGACTCTATTGCTGGTGTAATATTCTGTGCCGGAAAACAAAGATATTCAGTTCCTCATGCACGTTTTTTAATACATAGTGTCAGCATGAACTTTCAAGGAGCTGCCAGGTTTTGATGAGAATAGTTTAGGGGAGAGCTTAAAATCGCTTAAAATCGATCAAGAAAATGTTGCAAAAGTAATAGCGGACACATGCGGAAAGTCTGTAAAAGAAGTTGAAATAACTATGAACGACAGAACTACCTTGAACCCTACTAAAGCAAAGGAATACGGTCTTGTGCATGAAATTAAGTCCCAGCTTTTCCCCGAAAATGTAGTAATGTATACAATTTATGAGCCACAACAAGGTCAAGTAGTGACTCAGCCTGGGGTGATAATATCTCAACCAGAAGTTTTGCCAGTTCAAAATATTGATGGTAATAATTTTGGCAGGATCAATAATATTACTAAATGAAAAAAGCATTAAATAAATCAGAATGAAAATAATGACCTACAATATTTATGATGGAGGGAAGGAAGGACTTGAACCAGTTATTGAGGCTGTTAAAGATGTGTCACCTGACTTTTTAACGATAAATGAGGCGAACGGTTTTGAAGAAAAAAGAAAACTGGAATATTTTGCCAAAAAAACCAAAATGCCGTATTACAAACTTTCCTTATGTGGCGAGGAAGCTGATGATGCTTTATGGCATGTTGCGGTATTTTCCAGACTACCATTTAAGGAAGTAAGGGAAATCAAACCCTTAATGCGTGCGGGAATCTTGGCGGTCATAGATTCTAATTTTGGTGAAATCGCAATAATTGGAGCACATTTAGCGCCCTTTAAAGAGGATATGCGGATAACGGAAGTTGATCTAATTGCAAAAGAACTGGAAAAATATCCGAATAGAGTGTTGATGGGGGACATGAATGCATTGTCGCCGGATGATGGTTACGAGGAGGACCTAGTAAAAGGGTTCAATGAAATTCAGCTGGCGAAATTCACCAGGAGAGGAATACTTAATGAGAACAAGCTTCTGTTTGATGCAATAAGAAAAATCAAAAAACTCGGATATATAGATGCAGCTCTTTTATTTGGCAAGGAAAAAGAATTTACCGCGCCTACAGCAATAAAAAAAGACTCGGCTCATAATAACATGAGACTAGACTATATTTTTATTTCCGAATTTTTGAAAAATAAGGTAAAAGATTACGAAGTTGTTAAAAACGAATTAACCGAAAAAGCCTCGGATCATTATCCGGTAGTTGTGGAGTTGGGAGAATGAAAAAAGCATTAATTATTCACGGATCGGATGGCAGCCCAATAGATCATTGGTATGAAAATGAAAAGAAGGAGCTAGAAAAGCTCGGATATTCTGTTTTGATTCCCCAGATGCCAAATCCTTCTAATCCTAAGCAAGATGAATGGGTAAGTGCAATAAATGATATAACTCTTACAGAGCATTCTTTGTTGATGGGGTTCAGTTTGGGAGGAACAGCTATTTTAAAATTTTTAGAACAATCTGCGCAAAGAATGAACACTGTTATTCTGATAGCTACTCCAATTGATGATATAGGAGCAGATCAGTTAAATAATTTTTTTGGTAAATTTAATTTTCAAAAAATAAAAGGCAAAGCCGATAAGTTCGTAGTTATTAACCAAGATAAAGATCCTATGATTCCCGTAGAACAAGGGTATAAACTAGCAAAGGAACTAGGCGTAGCCCTTAATCTGGTTGCTGGCAATAATCACTTTCTTTCTCCAAATATTGATTTGGCTATCATTAACAAAAATATTTAAATGAAAAAAGCATTAAATAGATTCCTTGGTTTGCGACAAGGAATGACAAGGGATAGAAATTAAAAGCACAGATTAAATAGTTTTGTTTTTTACTTTTAAATTTTGAATTTTTAACGTGTTTCTCACTAACCACACATTAGTAGCGTCGGCGATTGCAGTCTCCTTTCCGGAGCCGTCTCTTGTCGTCCCTTTGGCCTTTGGAAGCCATTTTATTCTCGATGCCTTGCCTCATTATGGCTTGAAAATTGGTAACAATCGTAAAAAACATGGAATAACAGGGGCGATCGATGCCTTAATTGCCATAAGTATCGCCATCTTTTTTTGCTTTCTTTTCCCTCAAAAAATACTTTTAATTCTTTTGGCTTCCTTTTTCGCCGCCTTGCCTGACCTGAACCAGGTTTTATGGGTGTTTACTGGCATTAAATGGCCTAAAAAATATTGGGATTTTCATGAGGCCATCCAGCGCTATGAATCCAAAAAAGGTATATTAATTGAGATTATTTTTGCCCTCATTCTTCTTTTTTTAATCATTAGGTAAGTTTAAGTTTGCCCTAAGATAGGCTATAATCTAAGCATGGCCAAATTGCTATTAACGTCACAAGGTCTTTTTAATAAGACTATCTCTAATGCTTTATTTAAGTTGGCAGGAAAAAGGCCCCAAGATATTAAGGTTGTATTTATCCCTACTGCCGCGACTTTTATGGATGTTGATAAAGATTGGCTTATCAATCAATTAAAAAACGTTCAAAAGCAAAAATTTTCCTATATTGATGTGGTCGATATCGCTGCTCTATCAAAAGAAGAATGGGAGCCAAGGGTCAGAAAGGCCGACGTAATTGTTGTTGGAGGAGGTAATCCCTTCGATCTTATAAAATGGTTTAAAAAGACAGGGTTTGATAAAGAACTTCCCGAGCTTTTAAAGACCAGAGTGTATGTCGGCAACAGCTCCGGGGCTATAGTCATGGGGAAAACAATACCAATAAAATGTAGGGATTTTTATGAGTTAGAGACAGATATTGATGAAGATATAGATGGGTTAGATTTTGTAGATTTTACTTTTTTATCTCATTATTTAGAGCCAGATTACGGAGAAGATATCGATGATAAAGCTATCCAAAAAATATCCGAAGAGATAAAAAACACTGTATATGCGGTGGATGATAACTCCGCTATAGTTATTAATAATGGAAAACTGGCAGTTGTTACAGAAGGTAAATGGAAGAAATTTAATTAGAGATTATGGCGAAGTTAAGCAAAGAAGAGGCGAAAGAGCGGATAGGGAAGCTGAAGGCGGAGATAAATAAAATCCGCTATCACTACCATGTTTTGGATGAATCTATTGTACCTGAGGGGGTCAAGGATTCACTTCAGCACGAGCTTCAGGAACTGGAGCAGGAATATCCAGAGTTCATTACCCCTGACTCTCCGACCCAAAGAGTCGGCGGCAAACCTTTGGAAAAGTTTGAGAAGGTAACACACGAGACGCCAATGTTATCTTTAAACGATGCTTTTTCTTTTGAGGAGCTTAAAGCATGGGAAGAGAGAATTAAAAAAGTAGTCGGTCTCTCTAAACTCGATTATTATGCCGAGCTAAAAATCGACGGGTTTGCAATCGCTTTAGTATATGAAAATGGAGTTTTTGTCGAAGGTTCGACTAGGGGTGATGGAAGAACGGGAGAAAATGTTACCCAAAATTTGAAAACAATAGAAAGCATTCCTCTTAATCTAAAACCTATAGAACAAAATACAAAAGAAAAAGAGTTTTATGAAAGAATAAAAGGTCGGGTTGAAGTTCGGGGGGAAGTATACTTATCAAAAAAAGAATTTGAAAGAATAAATAAAGAACAGGAAGCAAAAGGTCTTCCTACTTATGCTAACCCAAGGAATCTGGCTGCAGGAAGCATTCGCCAGCTTGATCCAAGAGTGGCTGCCGGGAGAAAACTGGATACTTATATTTACGAACTTACAACTGATCTAGGGCAAAAAACCCATGAAGATGAGCATAAGATAATAAAATCTTTAGGATTTAAAACAAGCAAAGATACGAAATATTGTCCTAATCTTCAATGCATACAAGAATTTTATGATTTTCAAGGGAAACGCAGAGAAAAGTTGCCTTTTCAAATAGATGGGATGGTTCTTATTGTAAATGACGAGGATTTGTTCAAACGTCTTGGGGTAGTCGGAAAGACGCCGCGGGGAGCTATCGCCTATAAATTTCCGCCGGAAGAAGTGACGACCAAACTACTCGATATCAGAGTAAATGTCGGTCGGACCGGGGCAGTCACACCTTATGCAGTGATGGAACCGGTCAAAGTGGCTGGATCAACGGTGTCTAGAGCAACGCTTCATAATGAAGATGAGATTAAAAGAAAGGACATAAAAATCGGCGATACCGTAATTTTAAGAAAAGCTGGGGATGTTATTCCAGAAGTTGTTAGTCCGATTAAAGATTTAAGAACTGGCAAAGAGAAAGAATTTAAGATGCCGAAAGAATGTCCGATTTGCGGCGGGCCGGTAGTCCGGCCAAAAGGGGAGGCAGTGGCTAGGTGCTTAAGCAAGGATTGCTTTGCGATAGAAAAAGAAAGAGTAATCCATTTTGTTTCTAAGGATGCCTTTGATATTATCGGCTTGGGGGAAAAGATCGTTGAGCAGCTCTTTGGCGCTGGGCTAGTAACAGAACCGGCCGACATTTTTGCTCTTACCGAGGGAGATTTAAAGCCCTTAGAGAGGTTTGCTGAAAAGTCAGCCAAAAATCTTATCGACAGCATTCAGGAAAAGAAAACAGTAACTTTGCCTCGATTTATTTATGCTTTGGGAATCCGCCATGTAGGAGCCCAGACAGCCCAAGATTTGGCTGATCACTTTGGCGATTTAAATAAATTAGAAAAGGCTTCAGTTGAGGAATTACAGGAAGTCGAGGGGATAGGCGATGTTGCGGCTAAAAGCATTTATGAATGGTTTAGGGATAAGAAGAACATAAATCTTTTGAAAAAGCTAAAAGAGCATGGGGTAAGTTACGAAAAAGTTAGAAAAACCCATGAACTTGACGGCAAAACCTTCGTTATTACCGGCTCTTTGGAATCGATGACCAGGGAAGAAGCCGAAGAAGAGATAAGAAAAAGAGGCGGCAAAGCTTCGTCATCAGTATCAAAAACCACCGATTATGTGGTTGTCGGCGAGAATCCGGGCTCCAAGCTTCAAAAGGCAGAAAAATTAGGGGTTAAAACTATTGATGAGAAGGAATTCAAGAAAATCCTTTCTTAAAGCCAAAGGACGGCGTTTTCTCACCGTCCTTAAATCATGGCTTTCCAAACAGGAAGCGGAACAAGAGCACGAGGGCTGTGATTATGGCACCGTAAAATAAAACGGGGCCGAGAGCTATTATGTTCTTCAATGCGTAGATTAGAGTGAGAACAAGAAGAATAATCACTATCAATTTCCCTATTATTTTTATCACAGCTTTGGCTTCAGGAATTCTTCTATAAGCCGCTATAATTATCCCAATAAAAAGAAGCGGCCAGAAAAGGTAAGTGAGAAAAAATGACAAAAGCCATCCTAAAATCGGCCCTAGAAATCCTGCAAGCATTGTAACGATTATTGCCAAGATTATTATCCACCACCAATTCCTGCTTAGAAATTCCCATACTTTATCATTTTCTGAAGAATTCAAGCCAGCTCCTTTCTCTAGAAATTGGCTCGATCTCATCTTATTACAAAATAGCCGATTTAGTATCGTTTAACTTTTTAAATAAGAGTTTTCAAGGTATAATGTGGAAGATGGTTAAAATTTCAAAGGAAGAAGTCGAAAATATTGCCAAACTGTCGCGGATTTCCTTGACTGAAGAGGAGAAAGCAAAGTATCAGACTGAACTCTCCTCTATTTTGGAGTGGGTCGAAAAATTAAATGAAGTTAATACAAATGGGGTGCAGCCGACTGGCCAAATTACCGGGCTCTTTAATATTTTAGATTCTGACGAAGTCGAAAAATGCGACATATCACGTGAAGAAATTTTAAAAAATGCGCCAGAAAAGAAAGATGGGTTTATTAAGGTCAAAAAGGTATTGGAATAAGCAACGAATTTACGAATTCAATACAAATCATACGAATATTACGAATGGAAGAAATAAAAACAAAAACGCATAATTTTTCAACACGTCATCCTGAACTTGCCTGCCCGATCGTAGTCAGGCGAAGGCGGGATTCAGGACCCACAACTATCTTTTTTAGATTAAATAATAGATTCCAAATCAAGTTTGGAATGACAAGTTAGAGCTTATGAAACTTAATGAGTTAGACATAGTACAGGCGGCGGAGGGGCTAAAGAAAGGCGAGTTTAGTTCGGTTGATTTGACGCAGGTTTGTTTGGAGGTGATAAAAAAGTTGAATCCGGAAATCAATGCTTTTATTACTATTACAGAAGATTTGGCTTTAAATCAGGCGAAAGAGAGCGATGCCAGGCGGAAAATGGGAAACTCAAGGGGTATTCTGGATGGGATTCCGGTAGCTATAAAAGACAATATTGCTGTGAAAGATTACCCGACAACAGCCGCTTCGAAGATTTTGGAAAATTATATTACTGTTGAAGACGCCTTTGTTATAAAAAAACTCAAAGAAGCTGGGGCAGTCATTTTAGGGAAGACTAATCTTGATGAATTCGCCTGCGGCGGCTCGACAGAGACTTCTTACTTTGAGACGACTAAAAATCCTATTGATCATTCAAGGGTTCCGGGCGGTTCTTCTGGTGGCTCGGCAGCGGCTGTGGCAGCCGACATGTGTATTTATGCAATTGGTTCGGACACCGGCGGATCAATCCGCCAGCCAGCTTCATATTGCGGGATTGTGGGCTTAAAGCCGACTTATGGGGCGGTCTCACGGAATGGGCTTTTTGCGATGGCTTCAAGTTTGGATCAAATTGGCCCTTTAACTAAAACTGTCGAAGATGCTTTCATTGTTTTAAAAGAATTAGCAAAATATGATGAAAAAGACAGTACTTCGAATAAAAAAGGCGAGGAAACTATTCAAAAAATTGTTGATTTGAAGGGGGTTAAAGGGCTTAAAGTAGGCATTTTAAAGCAAGGAAAGGTAGCAAACGTTCAAGCAGGAATAAAAAATGATTTGGAGAAGGCGGTTCAAAAATTAAAAGCGGCGGGGGCTCAAGTTACCGAATTAAATCTTCCGATTCTCGATTATGCCTTGGCAGTCTATTACATCTTGATGCCGGTAGAAGTGAGTTCGAATTTAGGCCGTTATGACGGGATAAAGTACGGTTACTCCGTAGCCCTCCTTCGCGACGCTACGGAAGGGCAAGCAAGTAGCAAGGAAACAGTAGCAAGGAATTTGGAGGAAGTTTACTTCAAGACGAGAGCGGAAGGCTTCGGAGATGAAGTAAAGCGCCGAATTATGCTGGGAGCTTATGCCTCTTCGGCAGGATATTTTGACCAGTATTATTTAAAAGCCCAAAAAGTGAGAGCGATTATCAAGAAAGAAATTGATGATGCTTTCAAAAAATTCGACTGTCTTCTTTTACCGACAACACCGACGACAGCCTTTAAAATCAGCGAGAAAACCAAAGACCCAATCATGATGTATTTGGAAGACATATTTACGGTACCGGCGAATATTGCCGGGATTCCTGGAATTAGTGTTCCTTTTGGCAAGGAAGGGAATCTGCCTTTTGGAATTCAAGTTTTAGGGCCAGAGTTCGGTGAAGAGAAACTATTGAATGTAGCCAAGGCTTTGGAGGAAGCAGATGGGTAAGGCTCAAAAACTAAAAATTCAAAGAAGGGAAGAAGAAAGAGAGCGAGGACTAAAGAAAGCAGCCAGAAAAAAGTTCATTTTTAAGCTTTTTAGTGCTGTATTTTTGAGTCTTGTTATCGCTAGCATCTCTTTTATCGGCTATAAACGCTTTATTTCGCCGAGGCTAGCAAAAAACGAACCTACTAAAAACATTCAGAGCTATAAAACAGGCGATCGAACTTATTCTCAAACTCCGGAAATGCAAATAGATATTAGTAAAAAGTATACCGCTCTTTTTGAAACAGATATGGGAAGTTTTAAAGTTGAGCTTTCAGCCGATAAAGCTCCAAAAACGGTTAATAATTTTGTTGTTTTAGCAAAAGATAAATTTTATGACGATCTGACTTTTCATCGGATTGTAAAGGATTTTATAATCCAAGGCGGGGACCCCAAAGGCGACAGCAGTGGAGGCCCAGGATATAGATTCGACGACGAGCCTATTTCAGGCGATTATACTCCCGGGACAGTTGCGATGGCTAATTCAGGCAAAAACACCAACGGTTCGCAATTTTTCATAATGACAGGCGATTACTCTCAAGGCAAATTGCCGAAAGACTATGTTATATTTGGGAATGTCTCCGAAGGGATGGAAATTGTGAAAAAAATAGCTGAAACAGAAGTCGAAAAAAATAGCCAAGGAGAGGACTCCAAACCCAAAACCCCGGTTAAAATCAATAAAATTACAATAGAGGAGAAATAATGTTTTATCCAATTTTGATTATATTAATTTTAGGAATCGGTTTAATTCTTTGGATACAAAAAAAAGAGAAGGTTGCTCCTCAAACAAAATTGAATAAAAAAATTGTTCAAAATAAATGGCTGGATATCGAGGAATATCTTAAATCGGGAGGAAATGATAATTTGAGGCTTGCAGTTCTAGAGGCTGATAAACTATTTGACTTCTGTCTCAAGGCGATTACCGGTAAAAACAATATCTCAATGGCAGAGAGGCTTAAAATAACCCAAAAGAAATTCCCTAATTGGCAGGTCTATCAAGAGGTATGGGAGGCGCACAAACTGAGGAACAGGCTGGTTCACGAGCTTGAGGGGATGACTTTTGAAACGGAAGCAAAGAAAGCAATCGAAAAGTTCAAAAAAGGCCTTATCGCTTTAAATATGTTGTAGTAAACCTTGATTTTAAAGCACCTTTAAAAAGATAATCAGAACATGACCAAAGGAAAAATGCCTGAAAAACTTTACAACTCGCTTAAGTCTTATCTTGATCAAGATGAAAAGATGATTGACATCCTAAGAGAGACTTTTGTTCCGCACTTCGACTTTAGATGGTTAGTGCTTACAAATAAAAGCGTTATTATAGCCATAAGAGAGCTTTTTAACTATAAATTCGTCGATTTCCACTTGAGAAACATAGACATTAATTTAGAATATGGGTTTTTATACGATCAGCTCGAATTTGGGTCGATGGGCAAAAATTATAGAGCTCAATTTTACGTTTTTCAAAGAGGGAAAACGCTCGATTTCTTTAAAAAGATGAAAGAGCAAGCCAAAATAATAAGTGAAGGTAAAGAAAAGAAGAAACCGCCTTCTGACCCGATAGAATTAATAAAGGAATTAACTAAACTTTTAAAAAGAGGTATCATAACAAAGCAGGAATTTGAAAAGAAGAAGGAAGAATTATTAAAAAAGATAAAATGACAAAATACGAAACGGTAATAGGATTGGAGATCCATATTCAGCTTAAGACAAAGTCGAAGATGTTCTGCCGCTGTGATAATTTTTCAGTGAAAGCCGAACCAAATACAAACATTTGTCCGGTCTGTTTAGGGATGCCCGGGACTCTTCCAAAAGCTAATAAGAAAGCGATTGAATGGCTTTATCTTTTAGGTATTGCTTTAAATGGAAAAATCAGAGACGGTTTCCAATTTGAAAGGAAAAACTACTATTATCCGGATCTGCCAAAAGCTTACCAGATAACCAGTTCTACTGATAAGCCGGTCGACGGCGGTTTTCTGGAATTAGAAATTGACAGAGAAACTAGAAAAGTTGAGTTAGACCATATTCACCTTGAAGAAGACGCCGGAAAACTCGTTCATGGCGGAGATGATTATAGCTTAGTTGATTTAAACAGGGCAGGGACGCCTCTTATAGAACTTGTTACTAAGCCTGATATTCGTTCGCCAAAAGAAGCAAAGACCTTTGTCCAAAGGTTAAGAGCGATTGTTAGATATTTGGGTATCTCTTATGCCAATATGGAAGAAGGAAATTTAAGGTGTGATGCTAATATCTCTCTAAGGAAAGCGGGAGGGAAACTTGGAGAGAAAGTAGAAATTAAAAATCTTAACTCTTTTAAAATGCTTGAGCGAGCTTTGGAATATGAAGAGAAAAGGCAGTCAGAAATCCTAGAACTGAACAAAAAAATTATTCAAGAAACAAGAGGTTGGGATGACGCTAAAGGGAAGACTCTGCCCCAAAGATTAAAAGAGGAAACTCAGGATTATCGCTATTTTCCGGAACCGGATCTGCCGCCTATCTTGGTAGGGAAAACGGAAAAAAACGGTGAATTTTTAATAGGCGAAATTAAAAATAAATTACCAGAATTACCAGCTGAAAAAGAAAAGAGATTTGAAAAAGAATACGGACTATCTAGGGCTGATGCCAAGATTCTAACCGCAGAAATAGAAATTGCTAGGTTTTTTGAACAAACAGTCGGTGCCATTGAAGAAACCGATAAATCTGCTGAAGAAATGAGAAGGTATGCTAAAAAAGCGGCCAATTGGATCTTAACCGAGCTTTTTTATAAGATGAAAGAAAAAGACGAAGATATTACTAAGATTAAGATTATTCCTTTTCACTTAGCTTCTTTAATTGATCTTATAGAGAGCGGTCAAATCTCCGGGAAAATTGCCAAAGAGATCTTTAACGAAATGTATGAGACGGGGAAAGAACCGGAAAATATCATTAAGGAAAAAGGCTTGGAGCAAATTACTGGCCTAGAAGAACTAGAGAAAATAATTAAAGAAGTTATAAGTAATAATCCAAAATCGGTTGAAGACTATAAAAAAGGCAAAGAGGCGGCTTTGGGGTATCTTGTTGGTCAAGTAATGAAAGAGACCAAAGGGAAAGCAAATCCACAAGCTGTTAACGAGATTTTAAAACAAAAATTAGTTTAATTTCTACTTTTTGGCAGCAAAACCCTCCTTTTTTGTCATCCTGAACTTGATTCAGGATCTATAGTTCCATTATTTACTTTCTGGCAGCAGAAAGCTTCCAGGCTTGTGTCGTTCCAGATAGTAGTCGAAGAATCTGTTTTCATTCTACTTTTGAGTGACCAAAAGTAGCAAAAGTCACCGACGACGCTCAAAAATAGAGTAAGACTAATAAAAATTTCTCGCTTAAAACCTGAACCACTTCGTTAAAGCAGGATTTTATCCCGACTAAAGCCGGGATCGCTCGAGATTTTTAAGTCTTACTAGCTATTTTCTCGCTATTGTCGGGTTATGTTAGAATAAGAATGATGAAAATTATTAAATATGATGATTATTGGAGCGAAGTAGAAGCTTGTATGGCTGAAAGGACAGCTGTCGGCTATAAGATGGCTGTGATTGAAACCGATAAGATCCTTCGTTTTGTCCTAAAACAAAAAGGCTATCCAGGGAAAGATTTGCGTCAGCAGATCTTGCTAGCTGGTTGGCGATTGGAAGATAAAAAGGGACTTGAAAAAGCCCTAGAGAAAAGAGACGAGATAGTAAATAACCTTGAATACCGGCTTTCTACTTTCGAAGCCGAGGATGCTGTTAAAGCTTATAGGGAAGCAATCCTTCATTTTACAAGCAAGAAAACTCTTAAAATAAAAGCACGGATTGTTATGTATTACAACCATTATTTGTCTATAAGAAGCACTTTTTTACAAAGAAGCTTAGTTTTAATATTTGTCTTCTTTCTTTTGGTTAAGTTTTTAAGCTCGACAGAAGTAGGCAAGTCAGTTTCTTTTTATGTGGTAAAAGCTTCAGATTTCATCTTTAGCTGGTTTTTGGTTTTTGCTCTTCTAGGCATTGCCCTTCTAGTTATTGTCATTTCAAGCTTTCTTTATTTTGAAAAAAGCAAAACTAGGATAAAAGAAGATAATCTTGATTGAAAGCTAACAAGCGGTTTGCTAGAATAAAATAAGAAAAAAGGACTTTAAGAACTTTAAGGAGGTTTTCTTTAAAGTTTTTATTCTTTTTAAGAGTAAAAAATGACAGATTTTGTTCACTTACATGTTCATACCCATTACTCGCTTCTAGATGGAATGTGCAAGATCCCTGATCTTTTGGATAAGGCAAAAGGGCTTGGGATGGATGCTCTTGCTATTACCGACCATGGAGTTATGTACGGGGCAATTGAATTTTACCAGGAAGCGAAAAAAAGGGACATGAAGCCGATAATCGGCTTCGAGGCCTACATCGCTCCTAGAAAACTTACCGATAAAACCCCAAGAGTGGACGGCCGGCCTAGCCACCTGACTCTCTTAGCTCAAAATTTAGATGGCTACAAAAACTTAATCAAGCTCACGACTATCGCTCATCTAGAAGGCTACTATTATCGGCCGAGAATTGATAAAGAAGTTTTAAAAGAAAACTCCAAGGGGATTATCGCTCTTTCAGGGTGCGCTAACGGTGAAATCGCTAGATACCTTTTAGAAGGGGATTATGATTCGGCCAAAAAAACAGCTTCAGAATTTAAAGAAATTTTTGAAAAAGGCAATTTTTACTTAGAGATGCAGTTCGTTCAGAAGGAGTGGCCGGATCAAATTAAAATAAATGAGGGGTTAAAAAAAATCGCTCATGAATTAGATTTGCCTTTGGTAGCGACTTCGGATGTTCATTATATAAATAAAGATGATGCCGAAGCCCAAGACGTTCTTCTATGTCTCCAAACCGGCACTTTTGCTGATGATGAGGACCGAATGAGAATGCCGGGCGATTGGTCGCTTCTTTACTCCGAAATAAAAGAATGTTTCAAAGATATGCCCGAAGCCCTAAAAAATACCGTAAAAATTGCAGAAAAATGCAATCTAGAACTAGAACTTGGCAAATATCAGATCCCAATTTTTGAAGTCCCAAAAGGCAAAACCACTAAATTTTACTTAGAAGAACTGGTTCATACAGGCTTAAAAGAAAAATATAAAAATATTACCCGAGAGATCAAAGAGAGGTGTGAATATGAACTCTCAATTATTGAAAAAATGGGCTTTGAAGGCTACTTCCTTGTCGTCTGGGATTATGTCAAATGGGCCAAAGACAATGGGATAGTTGTGGGGCCGGGAAGAGGATCAGCCGCTGGAAGCATAGTCGCTTATGCCTTAGATATTACCGAAATCGACCCTTTGCCTTATGATCTTCTCTTTGAAAGGTTTTTAAACCCCGATAGAATCTCTATGCCTGATATTGATATGGATTTTGCCGATGATAGAAGAGATGAGGTTCTAAAATATGTCACCGAAAAATACGGCCGAGATCATGTAGCCCAAATTATTACCTTTGGGACAATGAAGGCCAGGAATGCGATCCGTGATACCGGCCGAGTTTTGGGCTTTAGTTATAACGAAGTGGATGCTATTGCCAAAATGGTGCCAGAAGTCATTAATATCAAATTAAAAGACGCTTTAGACCAATCGCCGGATTTGAAGGCAGAGTACAGAAATGACCCGAAGGTTAAGCATTTAATAGATATTGCAATGAGGCTAGAAGGGGTTACTAGACACGCCTCGACTCATGCTGCCGGGGTCATTATTTCTAAGGATCCCTTGATAGAACAGGTCCCGCTTCAAAAAAGCACTCGTGGTGACGATGTTATAAATACCCAATATGAGATGGATCCGTTAGAAAGCTTGGGCCTTATTAAAATGGACTTTCTAGGGCTTTCCAATCTAACAATCATCAAAAATGCCTTGAGGATTATTAAAAAAGTTTATGGGGAAGAGATTGATATAGATCATCTGTCATTGGATGATAAAAAAACTTACGAACTTCTTTCCAGGGGTGATACGACGGGCGTGTTCCAGTTTGAATCGTCCGGTATGAAGAGGTACTTGAGAGACTTAAAGCCGTCAAATTTTGAAGACATTACAGCAATGGGCGCGCTTTACCGTCCGGGGCCCTTAAATTCAGGGATGGTTTCTGAATTTATCGACCGAAAACACGGCCGCAAGAAAATTAGCTATCCACATCCAATAATGGAACATGCGTTAAGTAATACCTACGGGGTTATTGTCTACCAGGAGCAGGTTATCCAGCTTTCAAAAGATATGGCTGGTTTTACTGGTGGCGAGGCTGATAACTTGAGAAAAGCGGTGGGTAAGAAGATTCAGAAGCTCATGAAGGAGCAGAGACAGAAATTCATTGAAGGCTGTGTTAAAAATGGATTAACTAAAAAGTTGGCAGAGGATACATTTCTCTCAATCGAAAAGTTTGCCGAGTATGGGTTTAATAAATCCCATGCAGCTTGTTATGCATTAATTTCTTACCAGACGGCTTATCTTAAGGCTTACTTTCCATCAGCTTTTATGGCCGCCCTTATGACAAGCGACTATTCGAATATCGATAAAATCGCCAGCGAAATCGATGAATGCCGCAAAATCGGGATTGAAGTCCTTCCTCCAGATGTAAACGAAAGTTTTGCCGAGTTTGCGGTAGTCAAAGACACAGGAAAAATAAGATTTGGCCTTAAGGCAGTGAAAAATGTTGGTGAAGGAATCATTAAAGCTATTGAAGAAGCAAGGAAGACTGGCGGCAAATTCAAAAGCATCGATGATTTTGTAAGAAGAGTCGATGCTAAGGAAATTAATAAAAAGGTAATGGAATCCTTGATAAAATGCGGCACTTTCGATTCCTTGGCCGAGAGAGAAGATCTCCTCTTTAATCTGGAAAAGATTCTAGGGTTTGCTACTAAAGCTCAAAAGGACCAGTCGTCGGGCCAGATCGACCTTTTTGGCGGTAACGGTTACCATTTGCCTGGTTTTGAAATTATAAAGTCCAAGCAGAGACTGAGGAAAAAAGAAAAGCTTGATTGGGAAAAAGAGCTTTTAGGCATTTATATTTCCGACCATCCTTTGAAGGAATATTCAGGCATTTTAGAAAAAGAAGGGGCGATAAAATGCTCAGAGCTTTTAGAACATTTAGATGATAAGGAAGTGAAAGTCGGCGGAGTCATTACTTCTGTACTGAAGAAATATACTAGAAACAAAGAAGCAATGCTTTTTATAAGGCTTGAAGATATGGTTTCAAGCGTAGAGCTCATTGTTTTCCCCAAGACCCTTCAAAAATATCCTACTAGGTTTAGAGAAGGCAATATTGTCGTAGTTCAGGGTAATATCAATACCAAAGATAACGAGCCAAAGGTTTTAGTTGATTCAATAAGGGAACTGGCCCTAGAGCAAAAAACTTATGAGACAGCTCCGACGGATGATATTGTCATTAGAGAGGCTGATTCGATTAAAATATATGTTCCCAAAGGAGTCGGACAGCAAAAGCTTGAGCTTTTAAAGGAAATTCTTGCTAAAAATAAGGGGGACATAGAGACTTTTGTTTTTATTCCGAACGGTGAAGAGACTAAGAAAGTGAAGTTGCCTTTTGGGACGAACTTTCAAGAAGATATGGTTCAAGAAATTGAAAATTTGTTTAAAAGAGAAATAGGCGTTTCTTAAACATAAGTTGTCTCGAACCTTAGATTTCTATTGTCATTCCGGACTTGATCCGGAATCCAAACCTAAAAATTACTAAGAACTAAATTCTAATAACTAATAAAATCCTAATTTTTAAATTTTAAACATTTATTAGTTATTAGAATTTAGTTCTTA
>JAMCYV010000005.1 GCA_023473595.1 Patescibacteria group bacterium
TCGAGAGAGTCTGGGGACTTTTTAAAACTTCTATTACCAGAAGCTATCATCATATTCATAAAGAAAAACTACCTGAATACCTGGTGGAATTTCAGTTTAAATTTATCCACCGAAAATACCGTAGAAACCCCCTTTATATAGCTAAAATGTTAACCAAGACTGTTCCAGATTGTTGACATTACTGAATGAATCCCAGGAATTTCCAGCGGCTGAAGGTCTCGGCAAAAGTCTTTTCTGGGGGTTTTTCTCTACCGAACTTCCAGATGCTTGCGGTAATCAGGTCAGTTATCTCTCTTCTTACCGCTCGACCGCGTCCGAATTTCCATTGTGTGTTAACGAAAGCTACTAGGCTTGAGCTAGTACTCCCACCCAGGAGTGCTGGGAAGAGGACTGTAACCTCATAGGGTTTAATCCTCATTTTCCTAACTCCGCAGATAAGAGCTGTGATGCTTTCTGCCAGTTCTTTGCGGTCATCGTCAGAGGCCTTATCGGCTCCATAGATACGGACTATCACTAAAATCACACCTTTCGGTCGGTTTTGAAGTTGTCTAAGTACTTTCCGATTTTGTCAGCCAGCTTATTCTAACATAAAAACTTTAAATTGTCAATAATTATGAACCTCTTGCTTGCCTAAAGAAAAATAAAAAAATATAATGAAGGTATGCTTAATGCTAAGATTAAAGGGGTCATAAAAACAATCGAAAAGGATGAGGCAATTATTGATTTAGGTGAGAGAGAAATCGCTTGGCCAAAAGAAAATCTAAAGCAGGGCCTAAAAGCTGGGGATCCCGTAGTCTTAGCTCTTTTTACCGAAGAAGAAGATACCAAAAATACGGAGGAATTAGCCAAAGCTCTTTTAAATGAAGTTTTAAGGAAAGAATGAGAAAATTATTTGCTAAATTTATGAAATCGAAGGTTCTGGTAGCCTCTTCGGCTGCCTTTTTTGGCTTCTTCTTTTTTTACCTTAGCCTTTTGGGGCTTATAAATTTTGTTTATGCCGATAAAGCCATCCCGGGATTAAAAATAGAGAATATTGACGTTGGTGGAAAAACCAAAAGCCAGATTATAGATATTTTAAATAAAAAAATCGATTCTTTTAGACTTAAGACACTCGAAGTTTCAGTTGAAAATGATAAATGGACAATCAAAGTTTCGGATTTAAACCTCGAATATTCGGTAGCAGAAATAGCGGCCAAATCCATCCAATTTGGCAAAGGCAGTTGGAATATTTTTCCTATCTTTAGTGAGAGAATCGAGCTTTCCCCGAAGATTTCCGGCGATAAGTTCGCCGAACTTTCGGCGGATATCATTAAAAAAGAAAACAAGCCGGTCGCCAATGCCAAATTTGTTTTATCAGGCAATAATCTGACTATTTCTGAAGAACAAGAAGGAGTCAGGCTTTCGGTGGAGAATATTCGAGACGGCTTTGAAAAATCGCTTGCTCATTTTGAATCAAAAGTCGACTTACAAAAGGAAATTTTGAAGCCTCAAATCACCAAAAATGAATTGGAAGCAAAAAAAGATAAGATTTTGGAATATCTCGAGAAACCGCTCACGATAAAAGCGGCTGGTTTCATTGAAAAAGTTGACAAAAATACTTTGCTTGGTTTTTTGGAGGTCAATAATGAAAAGGCTAACAGCGTAGTTTTAAGAGAAGAAATTTTCCCTTCAGGGAAAGAAGGGGATATCCTTGTTTTTAATAAAGAAGCGGTAGGAAATTATGTAAAAGAAGTAGCCAAAAAAGTAAATGTTTCGGCCCAAAATGCGGTTCTTGGCCTTGAAGACGGCCGGGTTATAGTAAAGACTCCTAGTCAAGATGCAAAGATCTTGGAAGAAGAAAAAGCGATAGACAAGATTGCGGGAGACGCCAAAGACAAAGAAGAGATTAATCTCCCAGTCAAGATTACAAAAGCGGAGATAAACGAAGCGAATTTAAAAGAACTGGGCTTAAAGGAATTGGTTTCCTACGGGATTTCCAACTTTAGCGGTTCTCCCCAGAATCGGAGGGAGAATATCCGGGTTGGAGCTTCTAAATTCAATGGTGCTCTTATAAAACCAGGCGAAACTTTCTCTTTTAATACCAACTTAGGCGAAGTCGATGCGGCTCACGGCTTTCTGCCGGAACTTGTTATTTTGGAAAATAAGACTGTCCCTCAATACGGAGGAGGCCTTTGCCAAGTCTCCTCAACCGCCTTTAGAGCGGCCCTAAATGCCGGCTTCCCGATTGTTGCAAGGACGAATCACGCTTATCCGGTCCAATACTATTATCCTTTGGGCGCCGACGCCACCATTTACCTCCCGGAGCCAGATCTTAAGTTTACCAATGACTCAGGCGCCTACATCTATATCCAAACTTCAATCTCTGGCAATTACTTAAGATTCGACTTTTTTGGCACCAAACCTCAAAGGACTGTCCGTTTCAGCGCCAATGAGGATGGATCCTGGTATGTCTCACGGGTGGAAGACGTGAGCCCTTATATCTTTAATCAAGGAGTGAGAGGGAATGGATCGGCGGACTCGATTTTTTACCGTTTCATCTATGACTCAACCGGCAAGCTCTTGGACAAATACAAGAATTTATCTAAGTACGACTCGCCGGATAAATACCCGCACTAAATTAGTGGTTAGAGGTTAGTGGCTAGTAATTAGATATTTTGGGACCAAAGCCTTGGAAATCTCCCACTAAGGATTTACTTTCTTAAGCTTTAGCGTTATAATGCAGCTATTGTTGAATGATGGGTTTTCCTGTATAGATCGGAGGTTGAGATAAATGACAAAGACCGGGACTGAACCGCAAACCACTAAGGAGCGGATCGAGGAGATTAACCAGATGCTCTTGCATCAAGGAGCGCCGCCAACCGCTCATGTTCCGCTACCTGCCAGAAAAGACGAGGAAAAGAAAAACACCGGGAAAGGGATTCTCCGGCAAATTCGGTTCGTCTTTTCTAGGTGTTCTTCCTGCTGGGAAGGCTATGGCGGCGAAGGCTGTCATTGTCATAACCAAAGGTATGGGCTTGCTGTTGCGAGCTACTTTTGCCGCGACTACAGCTACTACAATATTCCCCTAGTGCCAAAGGAGAAGCAGGCAAGCGCTATTCATGGTCGTCACAAGGGCCTCGTACCCGGAGGAGATCTCTTCGAGTAGCCTTGGGCTTTCGGAAACAGAGTTCGTAAGAAGCGGCATGGCTTTTATCTAGCCATGCCGCGATTGCTATTCACTTGAGTTTTCCTGGAGCATTATAAAGAATCTGGAACAAAAGCAGTAAAATCTAAGGATAGTAAATGGAGGAAACAAGCTGTGAAGAAAAGACTTCTAATAAATGTTTCAGAGAGTAAGGCAATAAAAGATCTAAGGAGC
>JAMCYV010000026.1 GCA_023473595.1 Patescibacteria group bacterium
CACTACGAAGGATGAATTCAATAAATTCATTGAAAAAATCACTGGCAAAGTCGAAGACTTAAAGAAGAAAGCAAAGAATGGCTAAGGGAAATATTATACAAGTTAAAGGTTTGGTTAAAACTTATAGCAAGGTTAATGTTGTCGACGGCATCTCATTTGAGGTTAAAAAGGGAGAGATTTTTGGTATTTTAGGGCCAAATGGCGCTGGTAAAACAACGACCTTAGAGATGATTGAAGGTCTTCGGCCAATAGATGATGGAGAGATTAAAGTCGCCGGGATTAACGTTAACGAAGATAAAAATGGCGTTAAGTCTGTCATCGGGGTTCAACTTCAAGCTTCCTCTTTTTTTGATTATTTAAGCTTGGAAGAACTCCTTATATTATTCGGCAATCTTTATAATCAAAAGATTGACCCCGATGAGATATTAGATGAGGTAGAATTAACCGAAAAGAAAAAATCATATATCAAAACACTCTCCGGAGGCCAAAAACAAAGGTTTTCAATCGCTTCGGCCTTAGTTAATAAACCAAAAGTTCTCTTTTTAGACGAGCCGACAACCGGTCTCGACCCTCAGGCAAGACGGCACCTTTGGGATTTAATCAAAAAGATCAGGGAAAAGGGGATGACGGTCGTGATTACGACTCATTATATGGATGAAGCCGAAGTTCTCTGCGATAGGGTAGCGATCATGGATCACGGCTATATTATCGCGATGGGTACGCCGGAAAATCTTATTAAAAACTTATTAAATAAAGGCTTCAAAAAGCCAAAAATTGAACAGTTAGCTAACCTTGAAGACGTATTTTTGAATTTAACAGGACATGCTTTAAGAGAGGAATAAATGAAAGAAAAGATCAAAGGTATAAAAAATATCACTTTATCTGCCATGAAAATGTACTTTAGGGACAGGCAGGCGATATTTTGGAGTCTTTTCCTCCCGGTCATGATTATGTCAATTTTTGGGGTTATGAAGTTCGATCAAGTTTCTAAAGTAAATTTGGGGCTTGTTGATAATGCCAAAAACCAAGCTTCGGAAAGTTTGGTTGAAAATATTAAAAAAGTGAATGTTTTAAATATAAAAGAAGGGTCGGAAGGAGACGAGAAACAAGCGCTTGAAAAAGGGGACAGAGACATGGTTCTTATTCTTCCGAAAGATTTTGGGACAAATTTGACTCCCAAGCCTGTAAACGCTTTAGAACAGCAGCCTGTAATTTCAGAAATAAAACCAACTAATTTAGAGATTTATTATAACGAGGGAAAACAGGATAGGGTCCAACTTGGGACGACGGCCTTAAATCAAATTTTTGACCGTTATACGCATACTGTCACCAAAACTCCTGACCTTTTTATTTTGGATCAAAAGCCGATTGCCAGTCGAAACCTAAGCTATGTCGATTTTCTTATTCCGGGGATTGTGGCTATGGGGATTATGCAAATGAGTGTTATGGGGGTCTTGGGCGCTGTCGTTAATTGGCGAGAGAAAGGGATTTTCAAGAGGCTTCTTGCCACTCCGATCCATCCATCAGTTATCATTATAAGCCAGGTTTTAACCCGTCTTATTATCTCCGTCCTTCAGGTAGCGACAATTATTGCCCTGGGGGTCGTCGTTTTTAAGGTCCACTTTATCGGAAACCCGCTTTTGATTCTTCTTCTTGCAGTTTTAGGTGGAATTCTTTTCTTAAACATCGGTTTTGCGCTTTCAAGCTTTGGGAAGACTCATCAGACCGTAATGGCTCTTGCCAATATTGTCATGATGCCGATGATGTTTCTCTCAGGAATTTTTTTCCCCAGAGAAACTCTGCCAGAACTTTTAGGGAAAATTACGCAGTACTTGCCTTTAACGTACCTAGCTCATGGAATGAGAGTGGTCATGATTGAGGGATATAATCTTTCTCAAATTAGGACGGATGTTCTTGGTCTTTTGGTTTGGATCGTCATAATTTTCTTTATCTCAACCAGGGTCTTTAGGTGGGAATAATAAACAATTTAAAATTTAAAAGTAAAAATTTAAAAATTTGGTAAAAAAAGCGGCGAAGAGCCGGTTTTTTGTATTTTGTCTTTTAACTTTTGACTTACTGACAGCCTTGGCAGCCGGCACAGCCTCTGCCGCAACTACCGAAGTCTTCTTGAGTTAACTCCCGTTCACCGGTTTTCTTGATGTTCTTTTTCCCGCAGGCCAGGCAAACCTCTTTCTCACCAAGGCTTTCAAATTCAGCCTTGCAATCCTCGCACTTGTATTTTAAAACCTTAATTTCCATATTACTACTAATTACAAATCATTACGAATATACGAATAATGGTTCAGATACTCTGTTAAGTGTTGTTAATCTATATTTGTACATTCGTATAGATTCGTAATCGGTAGTCTACTTTACTTTTTCAACGATTTTCTTGAAAGTTTCCGGCTTTGTGGCGGCGATTTCGGCTAAGATTTTTCTGTCAATCTCAATCTTTCCGTCTTTAAGTTTTTTCATCAAAGTTGAATAGTTAAGACCGTTTTCCTTTGAAGCGGCGCTGATTCGGGTAATCCAGAGGCTCCTTAAGTCTCTTTTTCGGTTTCTCCTGTCTCTGTACGAATAGGTAAGAGCCTTCGTTAAAGCTTCCTTAGCTTTTTTAATACTCTTGGTCCTTAGCCCCTTCATCCCCTTGGTTTGGGCCAGAATCTTTTTATGTTTTTTCTTAGTAATTTTTCCTCTTTTTACTCTCATACAAATTTCCTGCTAATTTATCCCGATGCTTCAATCGGGATCCCGAACCTCCTTATTATATTTATCAATTGAAGCTTCGGGATAAATTTTAAAACTAATCTTACAAATATTACGAATTAATTCTTCTATGACCTATGACCTAATCAACTAATTAACTAATTTCCTAGCTATATTCCTAACTCTTTCTTAACATTTTTAAGTTCGCCGTTATGAACGTCGGTTGCTACCTTGGCTTTTCTTTTTCTAGATTTTGATTTCTTCTCTAAAAGATGGCTATGGAAAGCGCCTCTTTTTATGATTTTGCCGCTTCCGGTAACCTTAAATCTCTTTTTAGCTGAACTTTTTATCTTTAGTTTAGGCATTTTGTCTTTTCGGTGTTAATATTAAGCTTGCTTCTCGGCCGGTATAGGTGACGTCCTTTTCGGTTTCTGCTATCTCAGCCATTTTAGAGCTAAATTTTCTTAAAATCTCTTCGCCTAAGGCCTTGTGAACTATCTCTCTCCCTTTAAAAATTAGAGAAACCTTTACTTTGTCGCCTCTTTCAATGAATTTCTGGGCTTTTTTGACTTTTACATCCAAGTCATGCTCTCCGATCCTATAGCCAAGTCTAATAACTTTAGTCTCTTGCTGTCTTTTAGTGACCAAAGCTTTAGTCTTTTTATAGCTATATTTTCCCCAGTCAAGTATTTTACAAATCGGGGGACTCGCATTCGGATCTACCTCTACCAAGTCTAATTCATCTTCTTGGGCTTTCCTTAATCCTTCTTCAAGGCTGACTATGCCAACCATTTCCCCACTAGCATCGATTAATTGGATCTTAGGGGTTCTTATCTCCCGATTTCTTCTAATCCGTTTTTCCAAGACTTACGGTAACTCCTTTTAATAGTTAAATAATAGCATTGTTCCCTTATTTTGTAAAGAAAAAGTTGCTAAATAAGGCAGTTGTTGTTAAGCTAAAGATTGTCTATTATAATGAACCTAGGAGGGTAGATTTAAAAATATGAATGAAATCTATCTAATTTTAGCCGTATTTACACTTTTTGTTTGGAATACAGTTTTAAGTTTCAATCTGTTTAGGATTGTTTACAAAAACCGGGAGCTTTTCGGCAGGAAAAAAACCGGCGATATTTATGAACTTATAAACAGCTATCTTATAAAAATGCGGGAAATTGACTCAAAAAATGATGATCTTCTTAAAAAAATAGGGGAAGTGGCAAAGAATTTTGAAATTTGCTTTCAGAAAATCGGTATTGTAAGATATAACCCTTTCGGGGACATCGGAGGAGACCAAAGTTTCAGTTTGGCGCTACTAGATAAAAAGGACAACGGCATTGTTATTACCAGTATTCTTTCCAGGGAGGGAAATCGAATTTATGCTAAGCCGATTGCCGGCAAGAAATCAACTTATCATTTGAGCAAGGAAGAAATGGAAGCCTTGGAACAGACCGACAAAAAAGCAAGCGAAGTTACAAAATAATGAAGAATCGGCTTATTAGCCAGAAAGGAGGTAGAATGTTTGATAAAAAAATGGAATTTGAAGAAAGTAAAGGCGCTGAAACTATTGTAGGTGCTTCAGTAAAGCTTAAAGGGACTTTAAAAAGCGACGGTAATATTACGATAAATGGAAGCGTTAGTGGAGAAATCATAACTAAAGCGGATGTTAGCGTTGGAGGAAGCGCTGATCTTAAGGCAAATATTGCAGCTAGAAATATCAATATTTCAGGGATTATCCAGGGCAATATCAAAGCAGAGAATGAGCTTCGAATTACCGAAACAGGCAAAGTTTACGGAGATATCCAAGTAAAAACTCTAAATATTGCTTCAGGGGCTGTTTTTTCAGGGAAGAGCATTATGTTAGAGAAGGGTGAAGCGGTTGAGCGCTCTTTAAGTAAAAAAACTGATGAAGATGCCATCTTAGATAAAGCTGTTTTAGGAACTGAAAGTTAAACTTTAGGGGACTAATGTATTACTATATTCTAAATCCCGCTGCTGGCGGCGGGAAAATAAATAAAATTCAAACTGCTCTTAAAGATAGGTTGACCGAGCTGGGAATTTTTGGTGAGTTTGTAAAAAGCATCGACAAAGACGATATTCAAAAGCTTGCGAAAATCGGGATTGAGAAGGGATATAAGACTATTGTGGCGGTGGGAGGCGATAGCACTGTGGACGAAGTGATGAACGGGCTATTGGATAAAAAAGTCACTCTCGGGATTATCCCTGTAGGCACCACAAATGAGCTTGCTAAAACTCTGGGAATCCCTGATTGGCAATCGGCTTTAAATATTCTGGCTGCTAGAAAGACAGAAATTATTGATTTAGGAAAAGTTAACGAAAAGTACTTTATTACTAATATTACTATTGGCTTTGATTCTTTTATTACTGATAACGAGCCTCTAAAAGAAGGGAACTTTCTAACGAAAGTTAAATTTCTAAATAAATTTTACAGAGATACTAAAAGCTTGAATTCGATACCCGTTACCTTAAACTTTGAAGAGGGCTTTAAAGTCGATGCCGATTGTTCTAGTATAACTGTATCAAGCGGAAAATTTTATAACCTTCCGATGGCAGTAAAACCACAGGATAATACACTTGATGTAATCCTAGTAAATAAACTGCCTCTGAAAAAGGCTTTGGGGTATATTATCGGTCCAAGCGAAGGGAAAATTGATTACCAAAATTTCTCGGTATTTAAAACAAAAAGGGTTGATATAAAAACAAAAAAACCGGTCAAAGTATATGCTGACGGCCAGGAGATTGCCCAGACGCCGATAACAGCAATGGTTGCAGACAAGAAACTAAGAGTGATAGTTTCAAAGAAAAGAAAATTTTAAGCATAGTTTATAAGTTGTTAAGTTGATAAGTAACTAAGTTAAAATTTTATGAGCAGGAAAAAGAAAAAATTTATCGTAAAACACAATTTTATCCATAAAAAAGATCGAGTCAAAAAGATTCTTACTGGGGAAGCAAAAGATTCTTCTCAAAAAACAGAACTTTTAGCTGATGATTCGTTGCCGATTAAAAAAGACTTTAGGATTTTCCTTTTTATCTCTCTAGGGATCCTTCTTATTATTTCTATTTTATATTTAATCTGGACAAAAACGGGGCTCTTTAATCCTTTTTTAAGTAGGTTTGGGATCTAATTTTCCGATTTTTGATTTTTCTCTACTTTTGAATAACCAAAAGTAGCAAAAGTTACCGACAAAAGCAGCTTTTCAAAGTGTCGTTCGCACGCTTTACTCAAGTTTTCAAAAATACAACCCGCCTGCATTAATATTTCGGACGGGCAGGCAAGTCCGATACCGGTAAGTATTTTCTCTAGCTTTTCGTTCGCTTCTCACTCGCTTTGAAAACTGATTGTCGGAGTAAAGTAAAAAATTATTCATAACGGAGGGCGTCTAATGGATCAAGTTTGGCGGCTCTTTTTGCCGGCCAAACTCCGGCAAAAGTGCTGACCAAGAAAGCGAAAACAATTACCATGACTGAAAAATATCCCGGCAGGTAGAAGAAATTGTTTTGTTCTCCCTGAACAGAAGCGGCCATTAAGTTCGCTAAAGCATTCATAATAATGCCAAGAAACCAACCGCTAAAGACCCCGAAGATACCACCCATAAGCCCGATTATGGAAGCTTCAGTCGTAAAGACTCTGGCGACATCTTTATCTCTTCCGCCGATAGCTTTCATTATCCCAATCTCTTTAGTTCTTTCAAGGAGAGAGATAGTCATGGTATTGAAAATGCCGATAGCGGCAACAAAAAGAGCAATCATCCCGAATCCGCCGAGGACTGATCTTATAATAACGAATGCGCTATCTATCTGGTCAACCGTATCTTTGATTGAAGTTGTCGGATAGCCCATGCTTTCGATAGTCTTTCTGGTTTCGGTGAGCCGGTTTCTTTTATCGACTTTTATTTTTATCGACTTATACGGGCTGTCAATATCCTTTAAAAGATTTAAAGGAACATAAGCGTATTTAATTTTTTCTTCACTTGTTACCCCTACAACCTTAAGGTTAAATACTATCCCTTTTTCATCCTTAATATTGCCATTTTCATCAAGCTGAATAACTTTAGTCGAAATGTTTTTGCCTATAATACTCTCAATATTATCGATCTTTAAGGTTTTTACAACGGCTTGAGAGACAATAATCTCTTTGGCGTTATCATCTTTGATCGTACTGCCATATCTAGTTTTGATATCTTCTAAAGGCAGAGACTCCGTTTTTACTCCATATAAAACACCATCTGAATTGTCTTCGCCAAGCGTGACTTGGGTTGGAAAACTTTTTACAGGGCTAATGCTTACGACTCCATCAAGCTTTTTGAACTTTTCAACAGCTAGTTCAGTTAATTTGGTGTCTTCTTTGTTTCCTGGATTAACTGTAAGAAGGGTTAAAGCATCGAGATTGGCTACCTTTTTGGTTGCCAGCTCTTGAAGGCCATAGCCAAGTGAAACAAGGAAAACGATTGCCCCAATACCAACAACCACTCCGGATACCGTAAGAAAAGTTCGGAGCTTGTTTCTTCTCAAGTTGCCAAGAGCTAGGCGGAGGATATCGATTAATCTCATTTCTTCCTTCCTCCTAGCTTAATGGGCTTAAGTTTGGTAACCTTGGTTTTCTTTTCAGGTTTTTCCTCTTCTACTTCCTCTAATTTTTCAGTATCAAGGTCTGGCAATCCTGGTTCTTCTTTTTCTTCAGCAGTTGATTCTCCTTCAGCCGGAATTTCTTTCTTCATTGGTTCTTCTTTTTCAGTCTGTTTTTCGTCTTTATTCAATTCTTCTTCACTGATATTTTCGCTTTCATTTCCGCCTTTAGCAATCTTGTCCACTTCGTTTTTTGCAATTTCTTCATAATCAACATCTGTTGGATCCTGGTGATCGCTTAAATTTTTATCCATGTCATCTAAGGAAGTATCTTTAGCTTTGGGATTTACTTTGATTTTTATAACTTTCCCATCTCTTAAGTAAAAAATCCTGTCAACATATTCGAGATAGTCCGGATTATGGGTGATAAGAACAATCGTCCTTTTTGATTTTTTGTTTAGCGAAATTAAAAGCCGCATAACATCATTGGCCGACTTAGAATCCAAATTTCCAGTCGGCTCGTCGGCTAAGATAATCCAGGGATTGGTGACAAGACTTCTTGCAATAGCGATTCTCTGCTGCTGTCCTCCAGAAAGTTCAACCGGGGTGTGATCTTTAAATTTGCTCATCCCCACGGTCTCCAAAAGATTTATTGCTCTTTGGATTCTCTGTTTTTTACCGATTCCGCCGAAGGAAAGGGGAAGAGCGATGTTTTCTACGACATCCATTGTTGGAATAAGGTTGAAAGACTGGAAAATCATCCCGATTTTGCTTCTTCTATGTTTGGCTAAATCATCTTTATCAAGATCCGCGAGACCCTCGCCACGGATATAAATTTTACCTGAAGTGGGCGCTTGAAGCCCAGCAATCATACTCATAAGGGTAGATTTGCCGCAACCAGAAGGGCCAAAAAAAGCGATGAATTCGCCGGAATAAATTTCAACATTAACCCCAGCTAGAGCAGTTACTTCTTGCTTGCCTAGGTTGAAGCTTTTTGTTAAATTAACCGTTTTAATAACCGGGATTCGAGCCACAAACCCTCCTTAATCATAATTATTATAAGCGCTAGCAAAATAGAAATCAATTAGTGTTCTTTTTTGAAGCGGTATTGCAAAGCTTCGGCTAAATGTTCCGTTTGAATATCTCCTGAATTAGCGAGGTCAGCGATGGTTCGGGCGATTTTTAAGATTTTATGGTAAGTTCGGGCCGAGAGATTAAGCTGGTTTACGGCTTGGCGGATAAGCTCTTTGCTTTTCTCATCAAGACTGCAATATTTTTTAATTTCCGGCAAGCTCATTTCCGAATTTGTCAAAGTTTTTGAGTTTTCAAATCTTTTTCTTTGGGTCTGCCTGGCTTTTTCAACTTTTTCCTTTATTTCTTTGGAAGATTCAAGCGATGAGTCGCTTTCTAACTTTTCAAATTTAAGTCTTGGTACCTCGATATGGAGGTCAATCCTGTCTAAAAGGGGACCGGAGATCTTTTTATTGTATTTTGCAATCTGATTCTGGCTGCAGGAGCAAGTTTTGACCGGATCATTCAAATAGCCGCAAGGACAAGGGTTTTGAGCGGTGACCAAGATGAATTTAGCCGGAAAAGTCAGGGAACCGGCGGCTCGGGAGATGGTAATAATATTGTCTTCCAAGGGCTGCCTTAAGACCTCAAGGACCGACCGGGGAAATTCAGGGAACTCGTCTAGGAATAGGACGCCTCGGTGGGCGAGGGAGATTTCGCCCGGCTTCGGCCATTTGCCGCCTCCAATTAGAGCGATATCAGAAGCAGTATGATGGGGGGTTCGGACCGGCCGATTCATTATTATCGGATTATCTTTAGTAAGGAGCCCGGCAACAGAATAAATCTTGGTAACTTCGATAGCTTCATTAGAGGACATTTGAGGTAGGATCGAGGCAAAAGCTTTGGCAAGTAAAGTCTTTCCTGATCCCGGAGGACCGCTCATTGAGACATTATGGCCGCCCGCTGCTGCAATTGTTAAAGCTCTTTTGGCATGCTCTTGCCCTTTAATTTGATTCATATCCACTTCAAAGGGGATCTCTTCTTCGAAGATATTGTCCATATTGAGGCACTGGTATTTCTCAATTGACTTTTCGCCTCTTAAGTGCCAGATAATATCCCGTAAAGATCTGGTCGGGTAAATATTTATTTCTCCGGCTATTGCTGCCTCATCGGCATTTTCCTGAGGAATATAAAGCTCTTCAAAATTTCTCTCTTTTGTCATAATGGCGACCGGCAAAATGCCGTTTGTCTGCCGAAGGTCGCCGTTTAAGGAAAGTTCACCGGTAAAAATCACTTTTGAAGGGTCGAAATTGACTTGCTCGGAGGCAAGAAGAATCCCGACAGCAATCGGGAGGTCGTAAGACGGGCCCTCTTTCCTAATATCGGCGGGAGCTAAATTTACGGTAATTCTTTTTTGGGGGAATTCAGCGCCGGAATTTTTTATTGCCGACCGGACCCTTTCTTTGGCTTCCTCAACTGCTTTGTCAGGAAGGCCGACAATGGTAAAAGAGGGAAGGCCGTTAGAAAGATCGACTTCTACTTTTATGGGCTGGGCATCGAGGCCGATAACGGCCGCAGAACTGACTTGTGAAATCATAAGCAACTAATTTATCCCGGTGCTTCGATCGGGATCCCGATATCTTTATTATAACTTATCAAATGAAACATCGGGGCGAATTTAATACGAATCTTACAAATATTATGAATAGATTTTGTTAGAGCTGTCATCTCGAGCGTAGTCGAGAGATCTAAAATAGATTCCTCCGCTTTTGGTCGGAATGACAATACAAATATTTTATCCCAAGCAAAAGGAAAAAAGAAGTATACAAATTATTTTAATATTAACTCTTGCCTTGGGTTTTCAGGATAGTTAACTTCGTCGAATAAGACTATAAGGCTTGGTTTTATCTTGTAAAAGCGGACTTTTGTAAGCTCTTCACGAATCGATTTTTTAGTAATATATTTAGTGGCCTTCGGCCATCTTTTGAAAAAATTTTCAAAAGCTTTCAAAGAATCGATGACCCCTAACTCCTCGGCTATGCCTTCAAAAGTAAGACCCCTGGATTCCTGACCAAGTTCTTGCATGTATTTAGTTTGGACAATACTTCCTGCTACTTTCGAGTGGTTTCTAATTTCTTCCGAATGTCTGCGGTAGTTTCCGGAGATAAAATAGATATTTAAATTCTTATCAAAACTGTACCAAACGCTTGCAATCCATGGCTGATTATTGCTAACAGTTGCAACTTGCATTAAAGTGCCTTTTTCGAGATATTCTCGGATTAGTTTTTCTAATTTTGTTCTCTCTTTCATCTTTCTTTTTGCGATTATTATTTTTTTATTTATCCTTGCTACTTGCTACTGATTACTGCTATTTAATTGTATCGGTTTTGGCGGTGTAGGCGCGGGTTTTGGCGAATTCATGGGCTTCAAGCTCCAAAGAGTCATCCAGAGGTTTAAGGTCGATGTGGGTATCATACCTTCTCTTTAGGGCTGCGAGAATTAGGTGGTCGGCAAACCAAGGATTTTTAGGCAGGAGCGAGCCGTGGAGATAGGTTCCAAAGGCATTTTTATAAACTGCTCCTTCAAAAGTGCCGTCGCCGACATTACCGTAACCTTTTATAACCGTTCCTAAAGGTTTTCCGTTTGGCCCCAGATAAGTTCGGCCGCTATGGTTTTCAAATCCAACCAAGGTAGTATGGAGAGTCTCGTCGGATTGGAAGCGGGATTTTAGGACCCAATCGCTCGAAGTTTTGCGGCAATCAACGATAATATTTCCAACCAATCTCTTATTTCCGGCTTCGGTCCAGGCATCAAAGACGCCGATTCCTTCCAGAGTCGATCCATTTGCCATCTTGAAATATTTACCGAAAAGCTGAAATCCGCCGCAAATTGTAAGAGCTGCCATCCCTTTATCTATCTCTTCTTTTATTTTGTGGCCTCTCATCACAAGATCATCGGCAATGTTTTTCTGGCCTCGGTCCTGCCCGCCGCCTATGAAAAGGAGGTCGCAATCTTCGAAATGGGCTTTGTCGCCAACGGAAATATTTACAATTTTGCAGTCGACCCCATGCCACACACATCTTTTTTGAAGGGTTAAGATATTGCCGTAGTCGCCATAGAGGTTCATGGCATCGGGATACATATGATAAATTGTGATTTTGTAATTCATGTGATTAAATCCTAAATTCTAATATCTAAATTCTAAACAAATCATAAATTCAAATTTCAAATAATAAAACTCTTATTTAGATTTCTCCAAGATTGAACCGAAGATTTTCATCAATTGAGTGGCTTCATCAATTAATAAGTTTTTCTCCTTAAGTATTTCATTGCTTGGTTCTGTTAATTCTAACCAGAAAATGGTTTCTTTTGTCTCTTTTCTGGAAATTTTAACTCGCATCAGAAAGTCCTTTTTACTTAAAGCTTCATTAGCTTCCCGGTAGTTAGCGCCGATTGATCCTACTGATCTTGCTAACTGTTTACCATTTTCAATATTTGTTATTGTTTTTGGAAGTGCATTAATATATCCGTTAGTCTTCTTAGCGAATTCTAAGGTTCTTTGTTCTAGATCGTAGGTTTTGGTACTTTGAATTTTTGTCATTTGATATTGTTTAGTATTTAGGATTTTGAGATTAGGATTTATTCCCAGAAGGGAGTAGCATAACCTTGTTTAACTAATAAATTTCTAAGCTCCATCATGGCGGTGTAGGTAGGAAGGACAAAGAGGGTTTCACCGGCTGGAATCTGATCTAAACCAATTTCTAGGGCTTTAGACAAGTTGCTTTCGACCTGGATAATCTTGGGGCTGATTTCGGCATACTTGAGCCTCACTGCCATATCTAAGGCGCGGATTCCGCTTGCAATAACAACATTGGTTTTCGTGGCTAGGGGTTCGACTTCGGCATCCCAAATCCAGGAGACGTCGGTGCCGTCGGCAAAATTGTCGTTTAAAGCCAAAAGAATGTTTATCGTCTTGTCGCTAACAATGCTTTTTACGGATTCAGTAAAGCCAGTCGGGTTTTTGACCAAGAGAAGATATAAATATTTATCTTTCACTTGGATTTTCTCCATGCGGCCAAAGGCGGCAGAGGAATTTTCTAAGCCGTATTTGATTTGGTCAGCAGTGACATTCAAAAAGCTGGCGGCGCTTGAGGCAGCTAAGGCATTATAGATATTATAAAGTCCCGGAACGTTGAGCCTGATATCGGCATTCTCTTTCTTTGATGTATGAAGGGAAATGTTTGTTTCCTCAGGCTTAATTGTTATTTTATAAACCGTATTTTCAGGGTTTGGCCGCTTGAATCCGCACTTCGGGCAGGCGTATTTGCCAATGTGACTGAAATAGCGGGCTTTATAATCTAATTTCGTTCCGCATTCGACGCATTCTCTATTATCATTATCAAAGCCGCTTGCATCATTTAAATTGGAGTCTTCGATCCCATAAAAAACGGCATTTTTATTGAATTTGCTTAAGAAAGCGACAAGGGGGTCGTCGGCATTTAAGACTACAGTTGTTCCCTTGGCATATTCAAGGGCATGGCCGATTAAAGTAGCGGTTTTATCAATCTCGCCATACCTGTCGAGCTGGTCCCTGAAAAGGTTGGTGACAACGATAATTTTTGGATCGACCTTAGGTACGGCTTCAAGCATGGTTGCTTCATCTATCTCAAAAATGCCGACATCTCCCTTGGTTCTTCGGCCAGTCAAACTGGAGCGGGCGATGAGGGTGGAGACAAGACCTCGGCTAAGGTTTGAACCGGATTGATTGGTAACAACATCCATCTTGGCGCTTGAGAGAATATCAGTCAGCATCTTAGCGGTTGTTGTCTTGCCGTTTGTCCCGGTAATAATAATGACGCCATTTTTTAGATTAGAAGTGAGCTTAGCAAGGATTTTTCGATCGATAATTTGGGCCAAAAGCCCAGGAAGAGCTGTCCCGCCGCCTCTTTTTAAAGCGCGGGAAAAAAACATCGCCAATTTTCCAATAGCAATCGCCAAAAACTTTCTCATACAGGTAATTATAGCAGGAAAGCTTCAGTTCTGTCATTCCGGACCATTCCTTTGAAAATCTAATCAGTTGATCTCCGACGGAGTCCGATACTCGTCGGAGTCATCGGACCGGAATCCAAACCCTAAAATCCTAATTGATCTAATTACTTCTGATTATTCTAAATAAATCCAATTACAAAAATTAGCATTTATTAGGTTAATTAGAATAATTAATGAATGATTCTGGACAAGCCAGAATGACTGCTATTTAAAGATGGCGCTGATATCTTTTAGACCTTTGACCCAAATGATGTCTTTGTTTCTCTTAAACCAGGTCAATTGCCGTTTAGCAAGATTACGGTCACCTTGTTTAAATTTACTGGTTGCTTCTTCTTTGGAAATCTGGCTGGTTAGGTGAAGGCCGATTTGTTTGTAGCCGATTCCACTCATTCCAGGGGAATCAAGCGGATATTTTTCTAGCAATTTTTTAACTTCTTCGACAAATCCTTCTTTTATCCATTTATCAACTCTCTCGTTTATCCTTTGGTAAAGGGTTTCTCGGGGGATATCAATGGCAAAATAGAGAACATTTTCTAGCAATTTTTTTCTCTTTTCCTGGGTAATTTTGGACCTCCCGGTTCCATAATAGATCTCTAGAGCTCGAATTATTCTTCTTTTATTCTTTGGATCGATTTTTTCAGCGGTTTCGGGGTCAACTTCAGCTAGTTCAGCATATAAATCTTCTTCTGATCTCTCTTCCAGTTCTTTTCTTAGAGTATAATCCGGGGCAATCTCCGGCAATTCATAGCCGTAAACCACCGAATCGATATAAAGGCCAGTGCCACCGACTAAAATAGGCGTTTTCCCTCGTTCCTGAATTTCCTTAATCTTTTTTTCGGCTAGTTTTTTATATTCAGCAACCGAAAACTGCTGATCAGGGGTGATAATATCAAAAAGATGGTGAGGGACGCCCTGGCGTTCTTCAAGAGTCGGTTTCCCGGTGCCAATATCCATGCCGATATAAATGCTTCGGGAGTCGGCATTAATAATCTCGCCGCCGATTTTTTTGGCGAGCTCAATCGCCAGCTCTGTTTTCCCAGAAGCCGTCGGCCCGGCAATAACGATGATTTTCTGCATAATTAGATTTTAATAGGTTTTAAGAAAGAAAAAAGCCCCCAGTTAAGGGGGCTGTAGTATTCAGTCCGAGCCGGTTCCCGCTAGCGGTATTGGGAACCGAACTCTAGGCGCTGGCTTGGATCATTTCAGAACGCTTGAGCTAGCGTCCCTACTCAACCCAAGCTTTTAACCGATTGAATCGGCGCTCTACCGACCTTTCGGCGAGAACGACGCTTTCGTTCCCAACCTTAGATTTAAACTGCCCGTTGCCGTACTCGGCTAACCGCGTTTTTCTCCGTCGGGACTTTTTCTTTTTTCGGGACCTATTTGGCCCTAGATCGTCCTTCGAATTCTTCCGAACTCTCGGGGCTGGTTGGAGAGATACCGGTCTAAGTAAAGCAGTTGGAACAGATCCCGTGCTAAAATAAGCACAACAAATAAGGAGGACCTGTTCCATGAGTATTTTAACTAAAATCCCCAGTGAAAACAAAATTGAAAAAGAAGTAAAAAAGA
>JAMCYV010000013.1:0-12541 GCA_023473595.1 Patescibacteria group bacterium
CCTTGAGGTTTCGGGGATCAAAGATATCTTAAGCAAGATGATGGGGTCAAATAATAAAATCAATAATGTTTATGCGACTATTGAGGCTCTGAAGAAATTAAGGGAGAAATAGGATGAATTTAAGTAATTTAATAAAGATAAATCCAAGTAAAGGAAGAAGAGTTGGTCGAGGAACCGGATCCGGTCATGGCAAAACTTCAGGCAGAGGGACGAAAGGCCAGAAATCAAGGACCGGAAAAAAGCTAAGGCCGGGTTTTGAAGGCGGTCAAATGCCTTTAGTTTTAAGAGTACCTAAAAAAAGAGGGTTTAAATCTATAAAAAAAACAGAAACAGTCAGTATTTTAACCTTAGAAAAGATTGCACCTAAGATCAAAGGGCAGAAAATCACCAAAAAAGACTTAAAAAGTCTAAAGGTGATTAAAAATCCGAAAAACGAGGTCAAGCTGGTTGGCAAGAAAGATCTCAAGCTTGCTAAAGAGGTTCAAGTTGATAAAATGTCTTCTGGTGCTAGAAAATCCCTTAAGAGATAGGAAAAATGGATTATATAAAGCAAATTTTTAAAAACAAGGATTTAAGAGCAAAAATCCTTTTTGTTCTTCTCCTTCTTTTAGTTTACCGGGTTATTTCGCATATTCCTATTCCGGTTTCCGACCCTAAGGCTCTAAAAACCTTTTTAGAAGGGGCTTTCGGAAGCAATTCTTTCCTTTCATTTCTAGATATTTTTAGCGGTGGCGGTATCAGCCGATTTTCAGTCGGGATGATGGCTGTTGGGCCTTATATTACGGCGACCATTATTATTCAGCTTCTTACAATGGTAATCCCGAGACTCGAAGCTTTGAGCAAGGAGGGCGAGCAGGGGCACCATAAGATAAACCAGTATTCTAGGCTTCTCGCTGTTCCTTTGGCCTTTATCGAAGGCTATGCAATGATTCGATTTATCCAAAATGTTGCTCTAAAACAGGGAGCAGCTAATTTTATCGGGAACCCGGGAATTTTCGGCTGGTTTCTAATCCTTCTCGCTATTACAGCGGGGACGATTTTCCTTATGTGGCTTGGAGAAATTATTACTGAAAAGGGGATTGGAAACGGAATTTCTCTAATCATCTTTGCTGGAATTATTGCAAGAGTTCCCCAAATCTTCTACCAAAATGTTTCCAAGATATTTTTAGGCGGGTTCATTGCTCAGGAATTTATTAAAATCCTTTCTTATGTGATCCTAGGCCTAATCGTTATCTTCTCGGTTGTTTTAGTAACAGAAGGCGAAAGACGGCTTACGATCTCTTATGCTAAGAGAGTGAGAGGAACTCGACTTTACGGCGGAGTCGATACTTATTTGCCAGTCAAACTTAATTCAGCCGGAGTTATTCCCATCATCTTTGCCGGCGCCTTTATGAATATTCCGCAGATTATAGGATTCTTCCAGAACGCCAAAAATGCGAAAATAAGAGCCTTTGCTACTTATGTTCAACAGACTTTTGCCCCAGAACAGGCTCCGTATTTTATCCTTTTCTTTATCCTGGTTTTTGCTTTTACTTTCTTCTCGACTTATCTTTATTTCAAACCGAAAGATGTTGCTGAAAATATCCAAAAGCATGGTGGTTTCATCCCTGGCTTTAGACCGGGCAATGAGACCGAAAGATACTTAAATTATCTTATTTCCAGAATTACTTTCTGGGGAGCCGTTTTTTTGGGATTTATTGCTGTTCTCCCGTTCCTTATCCAATTTTTCGGCAAAACTAGTTCAATAGGCATCGGCGGCACCGGACTTCTAATCGTAGTTGCAGTAGCCTTAGAAATTATGAAGCAGATTCAGGCTCAACTTGTAGTCAGAAGGTATGAAGCATTAGTCTAAGAAAACTATTGCAATTTTTAATTTTTTAGCTTATAATAAATAGAGTTTAGTTATGGCAGATAATACAAAGGAAGTAATTGAAATGCAAGGAACCGTTCTTGAGACACTTCCAAACGCAATGTTTAAAGTGGAACTCGAGAACGGTCATGTCATTTTAGCGCATATTTCCGGGAAAATGCGAATGCACTACATAAGAATTCTCCCTGGAGATAGGGTAACGGTTGAGATGACTCCTTATGACCTGACTAAGGGAAGAATAACCTATAGGCATAAGGAAAACTTCAAAAAAGTCGAGCAAAAAGAGGAATCGGAGAAAAAAGAAAATGAAAGTTAGATCATCGGTTAAAAAAATCTGCAAACAATGCAAAATAATCCGCCGGGAAGGCGTGGTCAGGGTTATTTGTACCGATCCCAAACATAAACAAAGGCAGGGCTAATTATGGCAAGAATAGCAGGAGTCAATATTCCAGACGAGAAAAGAATCGAAGCCTCTTTGACATATATCAAGGGGATCGGGCTTTCTAATAGCCAAAAGATCTTGAAATCTCTTGGCATTAACCCCGATATTAGGACAAAAGAATTAAATGATGCGGAAATCAACAAAATCCGGGAATATATTGAGAAAAATTTCATTGTCGAAGCCGATCTCATCCGAAGAGTTTCCTCTAATATCAGTCGGCTTAAAGAGATTAATTGCTATAGAGGATTAAGACATAAGCTTGGTCTTCCGGCAAGGGGACAAAAAACGAGAACAAATGCCAGGACTAAAAAAGGAAAGAAAGTAACGGTTGGAAGCGGCAGAAAGAAAGCGGCAGCAAAGACATAATATTAAAATTCTAAGCACGAAATTCGAAATCATAAATAAATTCAAATAGCCAAAATTTAAAAACGAAATCAAAAAAGTTTATTTAGAAATTAGTGATTTATAGTTATGGCAGAACAAAAAAAACAAATTAAAAAAAGAAAAGTAAAAAAGATTGTCCCTCACGGTCTGGTTTATGTTAATTCAACCTTCAATAATACAATCGTTACTTTTACCGACCTAAACGGGAACGTTCTTAAATGGACAAGCTGCGGAGCCAACAATTTTAAAGGATCTAGAAAAGCGACTCCCTACGCTGCCCAAATTTCTGCTTCCAAACTAGCTGAAGCTATAAAAAGCAATTTTGGGATGGAAAAAGTCGATGTTTTTGTCAAAGGGATCGGATCAGGCAGGGAATCGGCAGTAAGAGCGATAAATGCAGTTGGAATTTTTATTAATTCGATCAAAGACATCACGCCGATTCCACATAACGGATGCAGGCCTAAAAAACCAAGGAGAACTTAAGATCATGGCTAGAATATATAAAGAACAATGCAAATTATGCAGGAGAGAAGGGACAAAACTCTTTCTTAAGGGGGAGAAATGCTACTCACCCAAATGCCCAGTGGCTAAGAGACCCTATGCGCCGGGGATCCACGGGCTTTCTAGAAGAAGGATGCCTTCTGATTATGGATTGGCTTTAAGAGAGAAACAGAAAGCAAAAAGGATTTACGGTATTTTGGAGAAACAATTCCGAAACTATTTCAAAAAAGCCGATAGAAAAGAAGGAATTACCGGTGAAATTCTCTTGCAGCTTTTGGAAATGAGGCTTGATAATGTTCTTTTTAAATCCGGCTTGGCCCATTCATTGAGAGAAGCGAGGCAGTTAGTCAGCCATAATATGTTTGAAGTAAACGGCAAAAAAGTTAATATTCCTTCATATCAATTGAAAATTGGCGATAAGATTGAAGTTGCCGAGAGCGACAAGAAAAAGACATTTTTTGAGAATTTGAAAGAAAATCCTATCCAAAAAGAGCCGGTTTCTTGGCTAAAAGCCGAGCCCAAAAATTTAAAAACTGAAGTTTTGGGGATTCCAAAAAGAGAAGAAATAGATATCAAAGTAAGCGAACAATTAATAGTCGAATTATATAGCAAATAATTTAGGTTATATTTAGAAAGGAGGATCCGTGTTATACGACATCCACTTACCAGAAATTAAAGAAGTCATGAGCGAAAAAAACGTTGGAGTTTTTGCTATAGAGCCTATGTATCCGGGTTTTGGGATGACTTTGGGAAATTCACTTAGAAGGGTTATCTTATCATCTCTTCCTGGAGCAGCGGTGACAGCGGTAAAAATAGATGGTGTTCCTCACGAATTTACAACGATTCCTGGAGTCAAAGAAGACGTTGTTGAAATTATTTTGAATTTAAAAAGGCTTTCGGTCAAATGCTATAGCGACGAGCCAGTATATCTAACTCTTTCTTCTTCAGGAGAAGGTGAGGTAAGAGCCAAAGATATCAAACCCGATGCCAACGTTGAGATTATGAATCCCGACCTTCTTATTGCAACTTTATCTAGCAAATCAGCAAAGTTTAATATGGAACTGAAGGTCGAAAAGGGCAGAGGATATGTTCCAGTTGAAAAGAGAAGTAAAGAAAAATTAGAGCTGGGGATGAT
Organism: Patescibacteria group bacterium; assembly: GCA_023473595.1. GTDB lineage: Bacteria > Patescibacteriota > CPR2 > UBA1875 > JAMCYV01 > JAMCYV01. The sequence goes on from JAMCYV010000013.1 coordinate 4,333, forward strand.
CGCCATTGACGCTTTATATTCACCTATTAGAAGGGTAAGATACAACGTTGAGAACACTCGTGTCGGACAGATGACTGATTTGGACAAACTTGTCTTTGAGATAGAGACAAATGGAGTTATAAGTCCTAAAGAAGCTATAGAGACAGCTTCGGATATTCTAGTACAGCATTTCTTGGCTTTATCCGGCAAAGAAAGCGCTAATTTGACTCGGGAAATTTCCGAAGAGGCAGAAGGCGGCAGTCCGGCAGCCAAGATTTCGGTTGATGAGATAAATCTTTCCTCAAGGACATCAAATGCTCTTATTAACAATGACTTAAAAACTGTAGAAGATGTCTTAAAAGTTGGTAAAAATGAACTTAAAAATCTGAAAGGTTTCGGAGCCAAAGCTTATGAAGAAGTCCTGGAGAAAATAAGTGAACTTGGTTTCAATTTTGAGGAAAAAGAGGAATAAAAAATGCACAGGAGAAGCTATAAAGGCAGAAAATTAGGCAGAAAAACAGGACCAAGGAAGGCGCTTCTTCGAAGCCTTGCCACCAATGTAATCCTTTATGAGAAAATAAAGACTACCAAGGCTAAGGCCAAAGATATCAAACCCGATGCCAACGAGCTGATTACTTTGGCCAAGAAAGCTGATCTAGCTTCAAAAAGACGTCTTTTCAGCTATCTATTGGATGAAAAAGCCGTTCTCAAGCTGGAAAGCGAGCTTGTGCCTATTTATAAGGAAAGAAACGGCGGATATACTAGAATCACTGCTGTTGGAGCTAGAGCTGGAGATGGTGCCGAAGAAGCGATGCTAGAGCTTATAGATACTGAAAAAATTCTCAAAAAAGAGGCAAAACCACAAAAAGAGGAAAAAGAGAAGAAAAGCCCAGAAAAAAGTAAGGAAGTAAAAAGCAAGGAAAAAATATCAAGTCAAAAAGAGAAAGCAAAAGTTAAATAATTTATCAAGTACTTATTTAAAATGAAAACATTTGTAACAAAAGAAAAAAATATAGAAAGAAAATGGTATCTTTTAGATGCTAAGGATGTAACTTTAGGTAAATTAGCAGTTAAAGCTGCTGATCTTTTAAGAGGTAAAGGCAAAGGAATATTCTCGCCTTCAGTTGACTGCGGCGACTATGTAATTATTATAAACACTGATAAAGTAAAGGTTACCGGCAATAAGGAAGAAAAAAAGATTTATTATAGCCACAGCTGGTATCCAGGTGGCCTAAAATCACTTTCATTTAAAGAATTAAAAGAAAAAGATTCTCGAAAAATTGTTTTTCGTGCAGTTAAAGGGATGCTCCCTAAAAATAAGCTTTCAAATGATATAATCGGCAAGCTGAAGGTTTATAAGGGCGAAGAGCATGCTAATGAAGCTCAAAAACCGATAAAAATCGAAATAAAAGGAGTCTAAATGGCAGAAGAAACGAAAAAAATAGCTGGAAAATATAACCAAGGCAGGGGAAGACGCAAAGAAGCTTCTGCAAGAATTCGTCTTTACAAAGGAACAGGCGAGTTAATTATAAACGATAAGACCGGGCTCGAATATTTTAATGGTTCTACCTATTTTCCCAATTTAATTTTTTCTCCCCTAGTTTTAACCGGGACAAAGAGTAAATACGATGTTGTCGTTAAGATAAGTGGAGGCGGTAAAAAGGGGCAAGCCGAAGCCATAAGGCTCGGGATAGCAAGAGCTCTTTCAAATATTTCCTTAGGATCATCGAAGACTTTGAAATCAGCCGGTTTTCTAACTAGAGACCAAAGGGAAAAAGAAAGAAAGAAACCAGGCCTTAAAAGAGCTAGAAAAGCTCCACAGTTCTCAAAGAGATAAAATGAAAGTTTATATTACTTGTCCTTTAAGCCATTCTCAAAATAGGGAGAATATGATGCCTGTTTTAGAAGAGCTTATTCGGGAAAAAGGGTTTGATATTTTTGTACCCTTTAGAAGCGATGATCCTAAGGAAATATTTGAAAGAGATTACAAAGAGTTGAAATCTTCCGATATCTTAGTCGCCGAAGTCTCTGAAACCAGTCATGGAGTTGGGATGGAGATTGGGCTCTCGTATGAAATAGGGCTTAAAAGGATTCTTCTGCTCGAGAGAGGAAAATATGTTACTAAATTTGCCCAAGGTATGCCGAAAACAGAAATAATTATCTATGAAAACATTCAAGACTTGAAAGAAAAATTAAATTCTTCCTTGGATAAGATAAAAATAATTAGGTGATACCTAATTATTTTTTATGCTAGAATAATTATGGAGGGATAAATGAGACGCGAAAGAAATATCGGAATCATTTTTTTACTTTTTTTGCTACTTGTTTTTTTAGGAACGATAGGCTTTATTGTTCTTAAAGATATGCCGCCTTGGCTGGCATTTTATCAAACTTCCCATCTTCTTTTATCCCATTTTTATGATTACAAAGGAGAGGCTGAAAGCTTTGGTATTCAGGTTTTAACCTTGATACTGATAACTGGCAGCCTTATAATAGTAGTGTATATTTTTAAGCTTTTCGGCGATTATTTCCTAGGCGGGGCCCTAAAGCAAAGAATTAAAGAAATGAATATAAATAAGTCAATTGCTAATTTGAAAGACCATTTTATCGTCTGCGGCTATGGCAGGGTAGGCAAACAAGTCGCCGAAGAATTTAATAATGAAAAAGTAAAGTTTGTCATCATTGACCGAGATAAAAATGAGCTGGCATTAGCCGATAAAAAGGGGTACCTCTATATCGTCGGAGATCCGACCAATGAAGAAAATTTAATCTCGGCAAAGATAGATAAGGCAAAGGGGCTTGTGGCGGCTTTAGGCGAAGATGCAGATAATCTTTTTCTCACTATGTCTGCAAGAAGCTTTAACACTGATATCTTTATCGTCGCTAGAGCAAATGAAGAAGTAAATGTCAAAAAATTTGAAAAGGCCGGGGCAGATAGAGTTGCTTTGCCATACAAAATAGGCGGTTATCATATGGGGACAATGGCTCTAAGACCAGCGGTGGTAGATTTTCTAGACGTTATTGTCGATGGCAATCACAAGGAACTTCAGGTTGAAGAAGTGGTTGTCCCTCCGACTAGTGAACTAGTTGGCCAATCAATTGTTGAAAGAATTCCAAAAGGAAAGACCAGAGTCACAATCTTAGCCATAAATAAAGCCGATGGAAGATCTATTATTAATCCTTCAGGAAACGATGTCTTGGAAGCTAATGATAAGCTTATTGTTTTAGGGACTAAAAACAATCTCGAATCAGTCTTTAAGGTTGTTGAACAAGTATGAGGATAGAAACAGAGGGAGAAGAGAATAAAAGGCTAGATAAGTTTTTGAATAGTAAATTGGTTAAGTATCCTAGTGACTTTATTAAAAAACTTATTAAAGAGGGCAAGGTTTTAATTGATTCGAAAGTTGCTAGTCCTGGTTACATTATAAAAAAACACCAGCATATAGATATTGAGATTCCTAAGGAAGAGAATTCGCCTAAAAATTCATTTGAACTTCCGATTGTTCATGAAGATAATGATATCTTAGTTTTGGAAAAACCTTCGGGGATTTCTGTCCATCCAGGGGAGGGTCCAAAAGAGAAGACAGTCGCAGATATAATTCGTCCGAAGATAAAAATAAAGGGGGAGACAGGAAGAGAAGGGATAGTCCATAGATTGGACAAAGATACTTCTGGGCTTTTGGTGGTAGCTAAAAATAAAAAAAGCCTTCTTAATCTAACTAGCCAATTCAAAGAGAGGAGAGTAGAAAAAGGCTATATTGCTCTTATTTACGGCCATCTGCAACCAAAAAAAGGAGAGATTATTATTCCCTTAGAAAGAAGCTACAGAGATCGAAAAAAAAGAGGAGTTAGTGCCCTTGGCAAGAATGCGGTGACTAGATACGAAGTGAGTGAATATATTAGCCATGAAGGCGATGAATTTACGCTTTTGGATCTTAATATTCTAACCGGAAGAACACATCAAATAAGAGTTCATTTGGAGGCCATCGGACACCCTGTAGTCGGCGATAAAATCTATACCACAAAAAAATTTAAGGAAACTAATGAGAAGTATGGCATAGAGAGGCAATTTCTGCATGCTTATAAGCTCGGTTTTCATCATCCGCGAACAGAGAAATGGCTTGGATTTAAAATTAATCTTCCTCAAGATTTAAATGATTTTTTGGCCGAGTTAAAGTCATAATCTTAAGGTTAATAAATCGGCTTAAGTAATGTATAATATCACCATGATTAAACCGATAGGCCATAAGTTAATACTTAAAAGGTTAGAGAGCGTTGTAAAAAATAACTCTTACGGGCATGCCTATCTTTTTATTGGTCCTAAGGGTGTTGGCAAGTTTTTAGCAGCAGAGTATTTTGCCAATCTTCTTATCTGCAAAGAAAAAAACGCTTATGGAAAATGCAAAGATTGCCAGCTTATTTCATTAGACGGTCATCCAGATCTTTTTAAAATAATTGAAGAAGATAATATAAAAATTGAAAAAACCAGAGAGCTAAAAGAATTTTGTTCTCTCAAATCTTTCAGTGGCGGCTCTAAAGTAGTTCTAATCAAAGAAGCAGATAAATTAACAAGCGAGGCTACAAACAGTTTGCTTAAATCTTTAGAAGAACCTGAAGGAAAAGTGGTATTTGTTTTGACCGCTTCCAATATAAATAATATTCCAAAAACTATAATCTCAAGATGTCAAATCATAGTTTTTTCTTTAGTTCCGAAAACAGAAATAATTGATTGGTTAATAGAGGCAAAGGGATTTTCTAAAGCGGAAGCCGAAAAAATTGGGCAGCTAGCTGCCGGAAAACCCAAAATTGCTTTAAATATTGCCGAAAATGAAGGACTACATGAAAAAAAAGATGTTGAAAATTTTTTTAACCTTTTTAAAAACAGGAATTATCTAGAAAAGTTTGCTTATTTAAACAAAATTTTGGAAGAGGAACGGATCTCTTATATTTTGGATGCATATATTTTATATCTAAGAGATTTACTAATACTAAAGACTGGTTGCAAAGAAAAAATCATACATAAGGAATCTCAAGATTTTTTAGCTGAAAAATCTGAAATATCTTTTAAGAAAATTGAAAAATCAATCGAGATAATAAAGAATCTAAAAGAGACGGTTAGCTCTGGGATAAATAGCAAACTTTTGGCAGAAAATCTTGCTCTTTTTATGGAGGAAGGATGATAGAGGCAGTTGGAGTACAATTTATCTTCGGTCCGAAAATTTACGACTTTAAGGACGGAAAAGGTTTGAAGCTAAAGATTGGAGATTTTGTATTAGTTGACACCGCTCAAGGGAAAGATGTTGGTAAAGTCATTTACCTAAAGAAAAAAGTAGATGAAAGGACTCTGGAAGCACCTTTAAAAGAGATAATCAAAATCCTAACTCAAGAAGAATCAGAAACTATCAAGGATTCGAAAAAAAAATCGCAGGGAGATCTTCCAAAATTTGAGAAAGTGATAGAAGAACACGGACTTCCGATAAAAGCTATTTTTGTTGATTACAGTATTTTTGAAGACAGGGTTGATCTTTACTTTTCTTCAGAGGGCAGGATAGATTTTCGGGAAATTATAAAGGAACTCTCCAGGACCTTCCATATGCAAGTTCGCTTGAGACAGATAGGATCAAGAGATCAAGTAAAACTTATGGGAGGCTATGGACCGTGCGGGCGCGAAGTTTGCTGTAAATACTTTTCTTTTGACATAAATAAAGAGAAGAGTTTATACACAAACGGAAATATTGGTAAGGTTACAGGACTTTGTGGGAAACTAATGTGCTGTCTTAATTTTGAGGAAAGGACCAAGGATAAAAGAGGAGAATCAAATGCTTGAGATACTTTTCTTTATTTTAATATCAGGAGGTTTCTTTTACCTTATCCGTCTTAATAAGGAAAAAGACAAAGATAAAATTGTAGTTAAAGAAAGTGAAGCCGAAAAAGCTCCCGACCAGTTTAACACTTATCAGGGGAACGATAAAGAAGACGAAATCAAGGAAAACTTGAAAAAGGCTGAAAGGCTTCTTAAGGCGGGGGCTAATAAAAATTGTGAAAAGGTATTTCTCCAAGTTCTAAAAAACGATCCAAAGAATAAAGAGGCCTATAAAGGTTTAGCGAAGCTTTACTTAAACGAAGGAAATCCAAAAGAAGCGGTTCTCTCTTTAGAAAAGATAATCGCTTTAGATGAGAAAGATGATGCTGCTTGGAATAACTTGGGATTTGTTTATTCAGAAATGGGCAAATTCTCTAAATCAGCCTATGCCTATGAGCGGGCAATTGAGATAGACAAAACTATCCCCCATAGGTATATAAACTTGGCAATTTCTCTGACTAAAGCCAATGATTTAGAGGGAGCGGCCAAGGCCTTAGAGAAAGCCATCAAGATGAATCCAGAAAAAGAAACCTATGAATTTCTTCTTAATATCTATAAGAAAATGGGGGATTTAGACAAAACGGAGAAAATCCAAAAAGAGATTTTAGAGCTTAAATAGGCAGGGACTAAATTGACGGGAAGGTAATTTTAGGTTATAATAAATCAAGGATTTTCTCGTCAAAAGCGGGATATGTTTTTTAAAATTGGGAGTTTGGCCGACGTAGCTCAGAGGCCAGAGCGGCTGTTTTGTAAACAGCGGGTCGTGGGTTCGACTCCCACCGTCGGCTCCAAAAGAGTCATGAAAGATTACTACAATTACAATTTTGAAGAGCCGGAAGTTTGCGTTCGAGTGATCGAGAGTAGGGGTAATTGCTATAAAGTTGGTCAAGAATGGAAATTCGGATTTCATGAAATACCAAAAGATTTTTGTTCACTAGCTTATTCGGCGCTTCTGCCATATATTAGTGCAGTGGCTTTCGGGGGAAAGATTCCCTGGGAGAAGAAAGCAGGGTATGCGACGGCTTGTTGTTCGGATCATGCTAATCTTGTAATATTTGAAATAGAGAAGATTAAATAATATGGGTAGGTACCGAAGTGGTTAAACGGGGCAGACTGTAAATCTGCTGGCATTCGCCTTCGGGGGTTCGAATCCCTCCCTGCCCACCAAAATGAGGCTCTAATCTTTAGATTAGGTTCTCATTTTGGAGCAGTGGAGGATGAAAACCCCCGTATTGACAAGACATTGGGAGCAGAAATAACATTGATTTGTAAAGGGCAGCCATAGAATGTTTCTTTAATGTTCATTTATGACTGCGGTGAGAATCTTTACCAACCTTTAGCTGGCCTCCCTGCCCACCAAACTTCGCTCCTTTGGGGCTTCGCTTGACAAGCCAAACAAGAACCTTATTAATCAATAATGTAGTTAAAGAAGTAAGCGAAGTTTGTCCAGCGAAGCTAAGGCGAAGTTGGACAAAAAAATGACATATGTATTATACTTATCTATTACAGCTTTCGAATAATGATTTTTATGTTGGGTCAACAAAGAATTTAAAATCACGGATTAAGAAACATCAGTTAGGCGAGGTGTCGCATACTTCAAAATTTAGACCGTTAAGATTAGTTTGGTATGCTGTTTTTGAAACCAGAGAGAAGGCGACAGAATTTGAAAAATATTTAAAGTCTTCCTCTGGTAAAGCGTTTAGAAATAAAAGATTGATAAAATGAAAATATATATCGTTGGCAGTATGGCTGCTTTTAAAGATTTTAATAAGACCAAGAAGGAGCTTGAAAAATTGAATTTTGAGCCAGTGTTGCCTTTGTATGTCGGTGAATTGAGTAGGGGAGAGATTACCCAAGTCCATACAAATCAAAGGAAAAAGGACAATGAACTTATTAAAGAAAATTTTCGTTATGTGAGTTCCGTAGATGCAGTCTTAGTGGTAAATGTTGAGAAGAATGGAATTAAAAACTACGTCGGTGCCAATACATTAATCGAAATGGCTTTCGCTCACGTCCAAAATAAACCGATTTTTCTTTTAAATGATGTTCCGGAAATTGCCTATCAAGACGAAATAGAATCAATGAAACCAATAGTATTAAACGGAGATTTGACAAAGATTAAAGGATATCTATGCCAATCAATATTAAAAATAAAATAAATTTTATGCCGTTGTAGCTCAGTTGGTAGAGCACTTCCATGGTAAGGAAGGGGTCACCGGTTCAAGTCCGGTCAACGGCTCCAAATTATGATGACAGTTTATACCTATATGTTACAAAGTCTAGCAGATAACGGTTTTTATGTTGGTATAACTAACGATGTCAACGAGAGACTTAAAAAACATAACAAAGGGGAGGTAAAATCAACAA
>JAMCYV010000013.1:12551-14338 GCA_023473595.1 Patescibacteria group bacterium
AAGATTGTGTATTTGAAGAATCATTGCTCATATGAAGACGCTAGGAAGCATGAAAAGTGGTTGAAAAAGAAAGATATAAAGTATAAAGTCGAAGTAGCTCAGCTTGCCCGCCTAAAATAGGCGGGGTGAAGTAGAGCACTTCCATGGCTTGCCCCACCCATTCGAGGTGGGGTGAAGAAGGGGTCCTGGGTTCAAATCCCAGTGTCGGCTCCAAACTTCACTCTTCGAGCTTCGCATAGTAAACTAAGTATTAAAAATATTTGAGTTGTAACAGAACAATCTAAATATGTTTACGAAGTTTGTCCAGCGTAGCTTTTAAGCGTAGTTGGACGCTATATAAATTTATAAGTAGTAAAGAAAGGAAAAATTATGGCAAAAAAAGGACCAAGAAAAATGATCACTCTTGAGTGTTCAGAATGCAAAAACAAAAACTATCATACCGAAAAAAATACCAGAAATACTACGGATAGGGTAGAATTAAAGAAGTTCTGTAAGCACGATAGAAAAGTCACTATTCACAAAGAAACGAAGTAGGCTTATAACTTACAGACTACAGCTAATAGCAAATTATGAGTTTCAGATTTGAAAACTTGGATGTCTGGAAAGAGGCTAGAGAATTTGTTAAAGAAATTTATAAAGTTAGTGCCGATTTCCCCAAAGAAGAACTTTATTGTCTCACCGATCAATTAAGGAGAGCAGTTATTTCTATTGTTCTTAATATTGCAGAGGGAAGCGACCGTAAATCTGACATTGATTTTAGAAGGTTCTTAAGAACATCCATAGGATCCCTAGAAGAAGTTGTTGCTTGCTTATATTTAGCTCTAGATCTCAGGTATATAGATAAAGAAAAATTTGATAAAATATACGAGCAGTCAAATAAGCTTGCAGCAATGATTAACGCTTTTATAAAAGCAATTTCTAGCAGCAGTAAGCGATAAGCTGTTTGCTGGAAGCTAACAAAGGGGTGTAGTTAAATGGTATAACGGAGGTCTCCCCGCCAAAAGTTCATTTACATAGGGGCATAGTTCAATGGTAGAACGACGGTCTCCAAAACCGTTAATCCGGGTTCAAATCCTGGTGCCCCTGCCAATTAAGTATTAAATGAACGGCGGGTACACCCCACCTTTGTTGCGGGGTAGTTTATCCGCCAGCTGGCGGAATTCCCTGCCTACGGCAGGCAGGCTGCCACCCCTGCCAAATTATGAAAATATTTTTATCCTATAAATTTACTGGTGAAAAGCCGGAAGAATTGAATAAGAATATCCCAGCAATTAAAGATTTGTTAGAGAAAGAAGGGCATGAGGTTTTCTGCACTTTTTTTGATGGCGAAGAATTTCAAGCCAATAATTTTAGTAAAAAACAAATATTGGAGCATGCTCTAGGATACTTAGACAATTCTGATTTAATGTTAGTTTTTCTTAATTCACCTGAAAAAAGCGAAGGAATGCTTTTAGAGATAGGATACGCGATAGCTAACAAAAAGAGGTTTGTTTTGGCGATAAGAAAGGGTATTAAAACAGTTTTTATCAGGGAATTTGCTGAAAAAGTTATCGAATTTGAGGTTATAAGCGATTTATCTAATAAATTACAAAAACAAGAAAATCAGTAATGTCAACAATCTGGAACAGTCTTGGTTAACATTTTAGCTATATAAAGGGGATTTCTACGGTATTTTCGGTGGATAAATTTAAACTGAAATTCCACCAGGTATTCAGGTAGTTTTTCTTTATGAATATGATGATAGCTTCTGGTAATAGAAGTTTTAAAAAGTCCCCAGACTCTCTCGA
>JAMCYV010000025.1 GCA_023473595.1 Patescibacteria group bacterium
TTATCCAAGCAGTAAAAGTCTCTTAGACAGTATCTTTAACACAATAACTTTTGATTAAGGTATAAATTTAAAGAGGGGTTTTGTAACACCTCCTTTTATCTTCAACAATAGTCAAGACAACTTCTTTTTTTAGTTATTTTTTGGTCTCTCGGGATATTACTCCGTTTCCTTTGAACCTAGAATAGTTGGTTTAGGCAATTTTTGTATTTAGTCCTCGATTTCGGTAAAAATTATTGTGCCTATAAGAAGGAGGATTAGGGAGACCAAAAGGAGAACGGCAAAATCATTTATAAAACCGAACCTAGGGTAGCTGACCAAGCTTCCTCTTAAGCCATCTATCCCATAAGATAAGGGATTTAAGAGAGCGATAATAGTTAAACCTCTCGGCAGTTGTTCCAGAGGGAAAAGAGAGCCGGAAACAAAGAAAAGGGGGAGGACTATAAAATTTATAATAAGCTGAAAAGCTTGAGCATCAGTTAAAAGAAGAGCAGCCATTGTTCCTAAAGAAGTTGTAAAAAGTGCTATTAAAAACATGTAAACAAAAGCCAAAGGCAGAAGACGGAAATTATTAATAGTAAATCCAACAAAGGTAGACAAAAAAAGAGTGATAACTCCCTGGATAAATCCGACTGTTGCTCCCCCTAAAGACCGTCCGACCATAATACTCCAACGTGATGCCGGAGCAACCAAAGTTTCTTTAAGGAAACCAAACTGCCTATCAAAAATAATCTCGTAACCTGCCAAGACTCCAGTAAAAATGATTCCCAAGGCGATGGCTCCGGGAGCTAAAAATTGGATGAAATTTCCTTCGCCAGCTTTGGCAAAAATAGGGCCGAATCCCAAGCCGATAGCTAGAAGAAAAAGAAGCGATTGCCCTACAATACCTATGATTCTAGCTGGAGCTCTTAAATAGTGAGTTATTTGTCTTATCCAAAGGACGTAAACTGCATTCATGTTAAATATTTCTTATTCGGGGGCCGCCTTTTTCTCCCCCTTCTCTAATATCTTTTCCAGTTAAAACCAAAAAAGCCTCTTCTAAAGATTCCGTTTCCGTTTCTTCTTCTAAACCTTTCGGGCTGTTTAAGGCAATAATCTGGCCGTGGTCAATGATAGCGATTCTATCAGCTTCTCTTTCGGCTTCTTCCATAAGATGAGTAGTAAAAAAAACGGTTAAGTCCTCTCTTTTTCTAAGATCCTGAATATAAGACCAGATTCTATTTCTCGTTTGGGGGTCAAGTCCCACAGTCGGTTCGTCAAGAAAGAGAATTTTCGGCTGATGTAATAAAGCTCTGGCTATTTCAAGCCGTCTTCTCATCCCCCCCGAAAATTTCTTGATGATCTCGTTCCTTCTCTCAAAAAGCTGAAAGAACTTTAGTAAGTTTTCGGTCTTAATCCTTCTTTTTTCTTTTGGCACCTGGTACAAGATGCCGTGATATTCCATATTTTCATAGGCAGTCAGTTCATCATCTAAACTTGGTTCTTGGAAAACAATCCCAAAGGATTTCCTGGCGGCAGCTTGATTAGAAACAACATCGTTATCATTTATAAAAATGCGGCCACTTGTTGGTTTTAAAATGGTAGTCATCATTTTGATAGTCGTTGTTTTACCGGCGCCGTTCGGGCCTAAAAAAGCGAATATCTCACCTCTTTTAACACTGAAACTGATATCGTCAACAGCTGTAAAATCCCTGAAAATTTTCGTCAAATTTTTGACCTTGATAACGTTTTCCATAAGGGTATCTTAGGTATTAATTTATTGTTTAGCATTAAGAAAAATCCCAAATAACCCTTGCCAAAGAAAAATTATTATGGTAAGGTAAATAAAATTAAATAAGAAAGATGGAAAGTCCAAATTGTTACAACTTTAAACATATGCTCATGCACGAGCCCTTCAACGGGGGTGCTATTTCTGTTTCAGATAATTATCTGGCCAAGGAAGTTTTTGCGTTTAAAAATAAATTGATTATGAATTAAGATAATTTTAATTAAACACTTTGAAGATTTCCTCGGTTAGATAAGCCGGGGATTTTTTGTGCCCGTTTATCTAGGGAATCTTAAAAAGAGAGGAGGAAAAGGTGTTAGTTACTGCAGGCAGTTTAACTGAAAGGGATGAGGAAAAGATGTCTGAAAGTATCCGTTTTTTGGAAGACGAAAGGATCTATCTCCGCCCGCTAGAAATGACGGATCTCGATCTTTGTGTCAAGTGGTTCAACGACAGGGAAGTGACGAAATATCTTTGCCAGACCCTGCCGATGACTCGTCTTGCTGAAGAGAAGTGGCTTAAGGAAACGATGGAGAAGAAGGAAGACTTTGTTCTTGTGATTGCACTAAAAGAGAATGATCGTTCAATTGGAACAATCGGTCTTCATGATTTCAAAAACATTCACCGTCATGGTGAGCTTGGAATCGCTATCGGTGAAAAGGATTGCTGGAGCCAGGGCTATGGAGCCGAAGCGATCAAGATTTTGCTTGATTATGCGTTCAATTCTTTGAATCTCCATAAGGTCAATCTTGGGGTTATTCAACCGAATGCAAGGGCCTTCAGATGCTATTCAAAGTGTGGTTTTATCAAAGAGGGCGAGCAGAGAGAAGAACTCTGGATCGACGGCGAGTACATCAACAAGATAACGATGTCGATTTTAAGGAGCGAATACTATGAAACAAAGAAGTAACCAACAGGGAGCCGAAAGGCTCCCTTTCACTTTCTGCTATAATCAAGTCATGGTGATTTATTACCCCAAAAAACGCAAGAATAAAGTAAAAACATACCTAATTATTTTTACCATTTTTTTGCTTGGAATTTTGATACCAAAAATTATCTCAGAGACGAAAGATTCTATTTCTTTACCAGTTGTTAATCCTAAAATCGACCGGTATTATGCGGCTGTGACTTATCTTTCCGATTCTCGAACAAATGTCGCTAAAAGCCAGCTTACTGAATCGGCCAAAACCGGGAAATTAATCGTCTTAGAGAAAGACAAAGGAGATTTAACCGGCTTTTTGGGCGTTGATTTAATTAATACTGCTGCCAAAAGCGAAGATATTAAGCTAGATACTGATAAGCTGGTGATTTTAAGAGCGAGCGACTTAACTCCGAATTTCAAAGTTCTCTCGATAGATGGAAAATCGCTTTTTTCTGATACTGATTATCCTTTGTTTGCAAGAGTAACCAAAGAGGAAGGAGAGGAGAAGTTCGATCCATCAAAAGTTATCAAAATGACTTCGGTTGGCGATATTATCCTCGGCCGGTCGGTTTACGAAAAGATGCTCTCTTTGGGCTACATGAGTCCTTTTTCTAATGTTTCAGAGAGGCTTAAGGCGGCTGATATCACCTTCGGCGACTTAGAAACGCCGCTTTCTAACAAGGTGACTCCGCCGACCGAAGGGATGTCCTTTCTGGCTCCGCAGGCGGCGATTGTAGGTATATTAGCTTCAGGATTTAACATTTTGGGTCTTGCTAATAACCATAGCACTAACTTCGGCGCTGAAACTTTCACCGACACCTTGAATCTTTTAAAGAAAGAAAAAATCGAATATGTCGGCGGTGGAGAGAACTTAGCGGAGGCGAGGCAATATAAAATCTTAAATATAAAAAATAAAAAATTTGCGTTTTTAGATGTTAATAGTATCATTGGAGATTTAGAAGCAGGGCCGGACTCTCCTGGCGATTGGCATATTACTTTGAAACCTTGGGGGAATCTGAACCAGACTCAAGTGGATGAGCTTTTGGCCCAAGTTAGAAAGGCGAGGCAAGAATCTGATTACCTGACGGTGATGGTTCATTGGAGCGCCGAATATACTCATGACCCCAATAGTGAAATGAGAAACTTAGCCCATCAGGTTCTTGATGCCGGTGCCGACCAGATTATCGGCACCCATCCCCACTGGACTCAAGGAACAGAGGTTTATAAAGGGAAATTTATCGCTTATTCCTTGGGAAATTTTATCTTTGACCAGGAATGGTCCGCTGAAACCAAACAAGGGCTCATTATGGATTCCTATTTTTACGGCAGCAAATTGATTAGTGTTAATTTAACCCCAGTTTTGATCGAAAACTACCATCGGCCGCGAATTTTAGATTCAGTCGAAGGCAAGCCGATCATGGATGCTGTCTGGGAAGCAAGTGAGAAGCTTAAGTAAAGTTTGTCATTCCGGACTATTCCTTTAGAAATATAATCAGTTGATCCGGAATCTAGAAGCTCTGCTTTTGTCATTCCGAGTGATAGCCGAGGAATCTGTTTTCTTTCTACTTTTGAATAACCAAAAGTAGCAAAAGTTACCGACAAAAACAGCTTTTCAAAGTGTCGTTCGTATGCTCGCTTCATGTTTGAGAAAATACAACAAGTCCGATTCCGGAAAGTATTTTCTCTAACTTTCCGTTCGCTTCTCACTCGCTTTGAAAACTGATTGTCGGACTAACCTTTGCTTTTTCCGGTGAATTATCCTAAAATTAAACCATAACTAACAAGGAGAAAATACGGGAAAAAAAGGAATAAATGTAAAGAGGCTTTTTATCACACTTGGATTAATATTACTTACGGTCATAGTAACTGCCGGTGGGACCTATTATGTCATGAGCAAGAATGCCCAGCAGGTGCAAGATGCTAACAACAAATCAGTCCAGGCACTGCAAAAACAGATTGATGAACTGAAGAAGATCCAAACGCAAGTTGCAACTCCAAATACTTCAACAACTACCAAAGAAAATATTCCTAGTTATGCTAACGACTGGTATAAGTATATAGATTCTGAATATGATTTCAGTTTTAGATATCCAAAAACAGGGGGAGGAGACCTTCTTGGGGGAACTAAGGCCTGCAAGAATCCTTTAATTCCTGTAAAGAGGACTGATTATACTGCATATGGTAATTTCTTTGGCATTACTGTAGTCAATAACCAAAATAATTTAACGTTGGATGAATATATAGCAAAGAAAGAGTTAGACAAATATATGACTTTCAAAAAACCAAATTATGGTAGTGCAAAAGAAGCATATATTGTAGATAAAAATAGGTCTGGAATTGGAATCGGTGGTGACCAATATCTTGTTGCACTATATAGAGACAAGAATAATATTTATGAAATGCATAGTTTCCAAAATCCAGGATCATTAGAAGATTGTGACGGGAGTATCCCAGCTGGAATGTCAATTCTTGAAACCTTTAACTTTACTAATTAGGAGAGAAATATGGAAGAAAAGGGGATAAATGTAAGAAGACTATCCATCACTCTGTGTTTAGTTTTAGTAACCGCTCTTGCCGTTGGCGGTGCAACTTATTACGTCATGGGTAAGAATGCCAAACAGGTACAGATCGCTAGTGAAAAAAGTATACAAACACTTCAAAGCCAGGTTAATTCGCTAAAAAATGAAAGAGGAAAGCAGGAAACAGGGAAACAAGAAGTAATTAAATGGGAAAATAATACTCTTAAGACAGACAAAGTTCCCATTTCTAAAACCTACCCAATTCATAAATTCCAAGACCCCTATACCGATATATCGCAAGTTAAAATAAAAGCTATCTATTTTTCCTCTAAAGACAAGGCTGCTCGGGCTGACTGGAGAGAGCAGATGGAAAGCGAATTAAACACAACCAAACAATTTGTCGAAGAGCAATTTAATAATAAGATCTCTATCTCCTATGACATTTACCCTGAAGTGGTTTATGGCAACTATGATTGTCCTTCTTATTTTAATTTTTATCAGTGTTCTTCAAGTGACATTCCTATCGGTTCTAAGGCTCAATATAGGATTGAAGACGATTTAAATAGCTTGCTATATAGAGAGGGTGGTAAGTATTATAATGAACAATTCTTAAAAGACGATGGGAAAAGCTACACAATTTTTGGTGTCTTTAATTTTGATTCAACAGGTACAACTGATGTCGGTGGTGTCTTAGGTAATAAATTTGAAGTGGTAGTTAACCCATCTCACACTAATTACCAAGGTGCAAAGGTTGAAGACCAGATGACTATACAACTTTTTCTAAAAGCAATTGGGCTTCCGAACGAAGGAACTGCTGGTCACACCGATGGTAGGATTTGTTCTCAAATGAAAGATGGTGTTAGGGTTGATTATCCTGATATATTGGCGATTGGCAGTTCGGATATTGACTTTACTAAGGCATATATTGATGACGATCTAAAGGCCGGAATGGGGATATAAGAAAAAGTAAATTTTCTTAGTTTTTAACTTTTTAATGATTATTAACTTAACTAATTAGGAGAAAGTATGGAAGAAAAAGGAATAAATGTAAAAAGACTATTTATCACTCTAGGATTGGTATTATTTACCGCTCTTACTGTTGGCGGCGGTACTTACTATGTTCTTACCCAAAATGCTAAGAAAGAAAAAGAAGCGAATGATAAGGAGATTCAAGCATTACAGAATCAAGTTGATACCTTGAAGAAGGGGTCGGAAAAGAAAACAGAAACACCGGCAGCTAGTTCAACTAACAGTACGACAACACCAGCTGATGAAACGGCTAATTGGAAAAGTTATTCTAACTCAACCTATAAGTTCTCAATAAAGTATCCAGAAAATTGGTCTCTAAATACAGGGGGAACGATGCCTTTTGATATCAAGAATGGGGCAGATTATATTTTTGTTAATCCATACCAAAGCAAATCAGATTATCCATCAACCGTCAAAACCTTGCAGCAATATATTCAGTATTCCTTAGTAACCCCCGCTCCAAAGAATATACAATCAGTGACAATGTCAGGATTTGATGAAGTTATAAAGTATCAACAGCTTCAAAATGCCTTTAAAAATACCATCTATAGTTATGCACTTAGAAAAGGAGATAGAATCCTGATTTTTACTTATGGCGCTCAAGATAAAAATCCTAGTCAGGATGCAATAGATATCGCTGAAAAGATGGTAAATACTTTAACCATTCAATAGTAAACAGTAAATAACCACAAGTTAAAACTATCGCCCAGTCTCGGGCGGTAGTTTTGTATTGATTTTAAAGAGCTTTTATTCCTTCACCAATTTTCCGTCTTTGATATGGAAGACAATATCGCTTCGTTTGGCGACGTCTTGGTCATGGGTGACAGCGATGATAGTCGTTTTCTCAATTTTTGCCAGCTTTTTCAGAAGATCGTCAATCATTTTACCCGTTTCGGTGTCCAAGTTTCCTGTCGGTTCGTCAGCCAAAATTAGCTTTGGTTTATTGGCGAGGGCTCTCGCAATAGCCACTCTTTGTTGTTCGCCGCCGGAAAGTCGAGAAGGTTTTCTTAAGTGTTTATTTTCATCAAGATCGACTTCTAAGAGAAGATCTCTCGCTCTTTCTTTCCTTTTTGCTTTTGGCATCCCGGTAAGTTCCATGGGAATCATCACGTTTTCCAAGGCGGAAATATTCGGAATTAAATTATAATTTTGAAAGACAAAGCCGATTTCTTCTCTTCTGTAGGAAATCAGTTTGCGATCTGGCATTTTAGTAATCTCTTTTCCTCCAATTTCAATTTTCCCGGAAGTGGCTTTATCAAGGGCTCCCAAGAGAGCAAGGAGGGTGCTCTTCCCACTGCCGCTTTTTCCAATAATGGAAACAAAAGAACCCTCTTCGATTTCTAAACTTACTCCGTCTACAGCATTTATAATCGTGTCCCCTGATTTAAATTGTTTTTTTAAATTCTCTACTTTAAGCATACGTTCCTTAAATTACTAATTGCTAATTTTTAATGATTAATTAATTTTATAATTTAATAATTTCAAATTTTATTAGTAATTAGTTATTTTAAAATTAATAATTTACCCTATTCTCCTCTTAAAACCTCTGATGGTCTTACTTTTGAAATAAGCCAAGCTGGGATAGCACTGCCGATAATAGCGATAACTAAAGCGGCAGCCAGACCATAAAGAATAATATTATAACTAACCACTGCATTAAGATTGCGGATGGTGCTCTGGCCGTTCATAATAACCATTCCCATTCTGCCGCCAATCCCGCCACCCATTATTCTCTCTGGCTGCTGACCCGAAGTAAGGCTGCTTGAAACCAAGACATTCATAATCGGACTTGCAAGAAGCGCTCCGGCTACAAGACCGACAAGGGTGCCGAGAAAGGTTAAAGAAACCGATTCGGAGATAAATTGGGTTACAATCTTTATGTTTGAAGATCCGATGGCCTTCAAGACGCCGATCTCTTTTCTTCTTTCTCTAACAATCATAATCATTGTTAAGAAAATAATTGTTCCGCCGGATAGAATGGCGCCGATGAGGCTGTAAAATGAGATATTTTTGATATTCTCTAAGGGCTCCAAGGCTCTTTCTGAAGTGTCTTGTTGGGTGACAACATCAGCCTTGCTCTCTAAGGCATTTTGAATATCGGATTTGACTTGGTTAAATTATTAATCGAATCTACTTGAATAATAGTGCTTGAGACTTCATTTGGCTGACTTGAAAGCCTTTGGAGAGTTTTAATGGGAAAAACAATGACACTGTTTGACATCTTGTTACCGGCGTCAAAAATACCGCTCACGGTAATGTCAGTATTATATATCTTGAAAGTTGAGCCGACATTCAAATTATTTTTAGTTGCCAAGTCTTGACCAATATCCGCCGTATTTGTATCAGAATTACCGTCTATTAAAGAACCGGATTTAATAGTGACTGTCCCGCCGCCGAAAGCAGAAAGGGTAGTTGGATTATCGGTCCCGACAGTAAAAATCGGCATCCCTTGGTTAGAATTTTGATTTTGGTTTTGGTCAGGCCTTTCGGTCTCGCCTCCGTTAAATCTAAATTGCCTTTGCCCCAGTGTTCCCATTTCAATCGGTGATTGAAGAGTAGTGTCAGAAGTTGTCGCTCTGCCCATCAAAGTATTTGAAACACTAGAAATATGATTAAGGCCTTTTACTTTATTAATGTCATTCATCGTCAAGGGCTCGCCCCCACCTTCAAATCCCCGAGCTCCGGCTGGAGAAACAGTAATCATATTTCCTATCGAACCTTTGACACTATCGATTTTTTTCTGGACGCTTGCTCTGGCAATAAGCATCGTGACCGCGAGCCCGATGCTTAAGCCAAGGATAAGGACAATTGCCAAAGTTCTAATTGGGCTTCTGAAAGTATTTTTAATTCCTCTTTTTACAAATCCCATTTTTTACCTCATGACTCTAATTAATTTTGCTTCCACTTTATTATCCTGGTTTGGCGAACCCATGATTATTACATGATCGTCAGCCTTAGGGTCAGAAATTTTAAGGCTTTCTCCCAGGTGATCTATCTCTGTTTTATCTGTTACAAGAACTTCTTTCTCTTGGCCATCATTATTTTTCACCCAGATGCTGTTACCTTCGATTTTAGAGATAATTCCAGCAACGCCATGGCGACCTTCCGGCATCATATTTCTTCTACCAGCTGGCATCATAGTATTCTCTGGTCTTTCCGGTAAAAATGGCCTTCTAAATCTCCCGACAATTACTCCGACACTGAAAATTCCAAATAAGATTACCAACACAGCGACAATCGCAATGCCAATCTTCAGCCACTTTGTATCAATCTCAATCTTTCGATTTTTAGGCTTTTCCTGATTTTCCATTATCTTTTAGCGATTAATCTAATGTCTCTAATAATGAAATTCAAGGAGATTAGCATGATCAGAAGAGAAGAAAGGGCGCTCATGCTACTTGAAACCGGGAGAGTCTCGGCCAGAGAAAAGATTAGCTCCCGCCAATAACTGATTAGGATCCTTGAATCGCTAATAGCCAGGGAGACAAACTCTCTAAATTCTGATTGGCTTATTTCTTTCTGAAAGTAGCTGAACGCCGGAATGAAGGCCAAAAGAGAGATTATAAAGATCATTAGAAATATAAAAAGCTGCTTTTTCACTTCCTCAATTCTCGATTCTCTTTCGATCCTTTTTATAACCTTTTCATAAAGGTATTTGGGGGTCTCAATCTCTTTTTTCATTCTCTAATTAATACGTTAATTAATAAATATTTGGTGCGTCGTCTTCTTCAATCAGTTTTTTTAAGAAAATAAGACTCCGGCGATGCCGGCTTTTTATCGTATTTATCGGAGACTTTAAAAAGCTAGAGATCTCTTTGAAAGTCATTGTTTTTTGATATCTTAAGTTCAAAATTTCCTGGTCTTTTTGGGAAAGCTTGCTTATTAAATCTCTTATCTCCTGCCTGAATTCCTTCTTTAAGATTTCTTCTGAAGGTAGCGGTTTTTTATCCTTGATCTGTTCAAGCAAGTTATAATCAGTTTCCGATTTCTCAAAGCTAGAGAAAGGGATTAAGGATTTTTTTCTAAAAAAATCAATAGCAGTATTTTTAATGATAGTTAAAAGCCAGGGTTTGACCTCTTTTTTGGGATCAAACTTGGACAAGCTCTTCCAAAACTTTACAAAACTTTCTTGGACAATATCTTCAGCAGTCTCTTGCTCCCTAGTAAGGTCGAAAGCAAAGCGGTAGGCGTCATCTAAATATTTGGCAATTAAAATTTCAAGGCTTAGCTTTTCGCCGTTCAAATAATCTTTGATCAATTCCTGGTCAGATTTCTTATCCCAATTTGACATAGCCATTAATAATACGCATGAATAATAAAAAAAGGTTCAATTAAAGACTAAATCTTATCGCTCAAAAAAGAAAGCTCAAGTTCTAATGAAGTTGAGAGAGTTCGATTTTTCTTATTTTATCTCCCAGCCATTTTAAAATTTTTTCATTTTCTTTTTTGGCTTTTTCGGAAGGATTAAGTCTTGTGTCTTCCTTTTCTTTGCAACCCTCTAGAATTTTCCAATTATAGTGATTCATAGTTTCCATTAGATATGCTTTGTAAACAGCTCGGTAAGTTTCGTCTTTATTAAAAGAGATATTTGTTACAACTTCGTCAAAGCTTTTTATAGCAACATCCGCAAGCTCTTCGATATTTGTCATAATCCCTCCCTGGAGAGACTCGATTATTTCTAAAAGAGTATTGATATTTTCTTGTGAAAGCCTCGCAAATTCATTAAATTTAGTTCTGATTTCTGTATTATCTACTATCTCACCGCTTTTTTGATAATTGTTCAAAACAGCTGTTTGAACTACAAGCATCTCATTTATTTTTCCGATAACTTCCTGTTCTTTCATACTTAAAAGTTACCATTGGTAAGAAAATAATTTATCGGAAATATTTCCAAAGACTTATTACTTTAAAAAAAGGTTATGCTGTGCTATAATTTTTTGTTAGGCAAGTTATTGATTGCAGTTTACATATTCGCCAAAATGATTGGAGGTAGGTATGCCGCGTCGAAAGGAAAAGAAGCATCATCAAAACAAACCCGAGAAAAGATGCCCGGGTTGTGGCAGAACTCATCGGGAGAACACTATTTACTGTAAACAATGCAAGAAAGAGCGGGAACATCAGCCGGTGAAACCCGGCTATGCCTTTAGCAAAGGAGTGTGAGGTGACTGGTGATCCATATAGGTTGAATAATCCTCCTATGGATGCTGGATGGATAGGTTTCAGGCTGGGGATGGATGACTACTTCAAAGCGAGAAATAATCTCATCCAAGCGATTAAGCGTTTTCCTCTTTTCGTCATTGTTCGTTTCTCTTCAATGAAGCAGGTGGTAGAGGAAATCGTTCAGGAGGAATTGTTCGAGGCTTCGGCTTTGGCGGCATGCTACTAGAACAGGAGAGAAGCCAAGGGGTGTATGAAAGTTCAAGGGCTTTGCAACGGCCCACCCTCCTTCCTCTTTGGCCAATCTCCTTTAAGGTACTGGTGTGGCCCTCCTCGCCGGTACCATACGGGCGCCCCTTCGCGGGGCGCCCGCTCGCTATCTATTTGATTTAATCGCTCTCATCAGTTAGCATAAAAGAGATGAATGATTTTCAAAAAAGGATTCATAAATTTGCCCAAGACAGGGATTGGAAACAGTTCCATAATCCCAAGGATCTTCTTTTGGGGATAGTCGAGGAAGTCGGCGAAATCCGAAACATTGTCAAATGGGAGCAGGATCCGGCAAAGATTGAAAAGGTTTTAGAAGACAATAAATCCGAGCTCAAAAATCATATTGGCGATATTTATTGGTTCTTATCTCTTCTTGCTAATGGCACGAATATTAATTTGGATGAGGCAATCGACGAGGTTATTACTGAAAACGAAGGAAGGTTTCCTGTCAAAGAGGTTAAATCAGCCCATACCAACCGCTACCTAGGCGGCAAAGACAAACAATACGACGATTAATTTAGCTTGTTAATACATGTAAATCCCTTTCCCAATCTGTTAGACAAAGTAAATGGGAAGAAAAAAGGGATTTTTTTATATTCTTATTCCTTTAATTGCTGTAATGACAGCTTTAATCGGGGGTTATTATACGAATAAGGGACTAGGCGATTGGTACCAGAAATTAAAAAAGCCTAGTTGGACGCCGCCTGGAAATTTCATTGGTTTAGTTTGGACTATTATTTACACTCTAACTTCTATTTCAGCGATTTTTGTTTTAAGAAAAGCTAAGAGGGAAGAAAAACCAAAATTGGCTTTTTTATATCTCTTGAACGCATTTCTAAATGCTTTTTGGAGCTATCTTTTCTTTTATAGGCATAAGATTAGGTCGGCGTCGGCTTTCTTAGAAGCGAATGCTTTGAATCTTTCAGTTCTTTCAATAATAAAAACCGATTGGAAGATTTCTCCAGTCGCTTCTCTCCTTTTAATCCCTTATGCTCTTTGGGTTAGTTTCGCTACCTTTCTTACCTATAAAATTGAGGAATTGAACCGAAAACGCTAATTTGCTCATCTTTTAGGTTTCAGCTACAATATTTCCTATGGAAAAGAAAATGAAGCTTTGGACTAAGACTGACTGGATGCTTCTTACTCTAGTTATTTCCTCCTTTGTTATTTCCCTTCTTCTAGCTCCGAAACTTCCGGATATTGTTCCGACCCATTGGGGATTTTCCGGTGAGATAGATGGCTGGGGCAGCAAATGGATCAATCTTTTACTCTCGCCTTCGATTGCTCTTCTTATTCTTCTTGGGATGGCGTTTATGCCTAAAATCGACCCCTTATTTAAAAGTTACAAAGAGTTTGAGAAAGAATATATTAACTTAAGATCAATTTTTGTCATCTTTTTCTTGTTTTTTCATGCAGTTCTTCTCTATAACTCCTTCTATCCTTCGGTTAATTTGGTGCCGAAAGCGATTCCTCTGGGAATTGGGATTTTCATTGGCTACATTGGCTACATTATGCCGAAATTTAAAAGAAACTGGTTTGTCGGCATCAAAACAGCTTGGACCATTTCTTCACAGAAAAGCTGGGATGCCACTCATAATCTGGGAGGAAAGCTTTTTATGCTAGCAGGAGCAATAGGAATTATTAGTACTCTTTTTGCTCCTAAATTTACTTTTATATTATTTTTGACAGCTATCCTTTTTGCCGGAATCATTCCCATAATTTACTCTTATTATGTTTGGAAAGAGGATAAAGGTAAAATTAGTTAAGGAGGGAAAATGGCCGAAGAAAATGAAACAATCCCAGAACAAAAGCCTAAAAGCAAAAAATTCTTTATCATTTTAACGATAGTTTTTCTTATTCTGGCTGTCGGGATTATTAGTGCAGGCTGGTATTTTGCAAGCAAAAAAGAAGCCAAGGCTAAGCAAGATTTCGAAAAACAAATTCAGGATCTAACAAAGCAGATTGATGAGGAAAAATCCAAAGCCGAGGCCGCTAAGAAAGAGGAGAAAAAAGAGGAACCCAAGCGGGTAAAGGCGCTTTGTGCTTCAACCTTAACACAAGCAGACCAAGACTCAATAACTACTTGGAAAACTTACTCAAAAGATAATTACTCCTTCAAATACCCTGAAGACTGGACTATAGACAGGGAATCAGAAGGGTATGTTCTAATGAAAGATAATTATGGGACTTCCTTTGAATTTATGGTTGGGGAAGAAGCATCTGCTACTATATCAGGGTATGAGACAGAAGCGACTAAGGATATAAAAATTGCCTGCCAAGATGCGACTGAAACTTTTAAAATTGGGCTTTCGGGACTTGAGGATTACCGCTTAATTGTCACAGAGTTCACCAAAGATTCTATTCCTTATAAGATAAATTTTAACTATAAATATACGATCGGGGCTTCAATTTCTAGCGATTTTGTCGAGGGCTATGAGCTCACTTTAAAGTTGGTCGTAATTAACTAAATGGCGACTTATCCAACTCACAGAACGGAGCCTTATTTTTCTCTTGTTAGAGAAGGCAAAAAAACCATTGAAGTTCGCTTAAACAGAGGCAAGTTTAAGGAAATGAAGCCTGGTGACCTCATAGAAGTCCAAAATAATGAAGAGACTGACCAGTACTTGGTTAAAATCATTGACATTCGTAAATATAGAGACTCTAATGAAATGTTTGAAAATGAAGATTTTAAAATGGTTAATCCGAATGCCAGTACAATTGAAGAAACGATTTCTGGAATCAGGGAGTTTTATTCAAGGGAAAATGAGAAAAAGCATGGCATTAATGCCATTGAAGTTCAAGTGGTAACCGTAGATAAATTTGGTATTTTGAAAGTAACATTAAACTCCTAAAAAAGCTATCTTAAAGCCATGCAGATAAAAAGCCCAGCTTTTGAGAACGAAAACTTTGTTCCCGAAAAATACACTTGCGACGGGTCAAATATCAACCCTTCTTTCGAGTTCATAGACGTTCCTGAAGAGACTAAGAGCTTGGTCTTTATCATGGACGATCCGGATGCTCCCAGAGAGACTTTTGTCCATTGGCTTCTTTTCAATATCAACCCTAAAGTAAAAAAGATAGAAGAGGATAGTTTCCCGGAAGGAGCGACTCAAGGACACACCAGTCTTGACGATCACGGCTACATAGGTCCTTGTCCGCCTTCAGGAGTTCACAGGTATTACTTTAAGCTGTATGCTCTAGATACAATTTTTACAGAACTTTCGGAAGAGGCTGATAAAGAAGCTGTTGAGATGGCAATGGAAGGGCATATCTTAGCCGAGGCTGAAATTATGGGACTCTATGGAAAGAGGCTGATGAGGAACCAGCCTTGGGATACGGAATAATTAATGGGTGAGTAACATTTTATCTATCTCTTGGGGAGACAAATCCTTGGCTTTTTTGCTCTCCTTTAAAGTAAGAGGGATCTTAAAGCCAAAAAGGCTTCCTTTCTTTTCCTTGCTTTCGAAAATGATCTCTCCTTCATGTTTTTCAACGATCTCTTTAGCTAAATAAAGCTGGAGGCCGGTGCCGTCCGGTCGGATTCTTACGGCATTATCCGAACGGTAAAATTTATGGAAGATGTTTAACTTATCTTCTATTTTAATCCCGATTCCAGTGTCGGCAACTTTGAAAACAAAGTTATTTTTTTCTTTTTTCAAAGTAATTTTGATTTGGCCCTTCTCGGTGTAGCTAATGGCGTTTTCAATGAAATAACTTATAACTCTGCCTATCTTTTCTTCATCTATAGTAGCGGTAATCTCCTCTTTAGGTTTTTCATAAATAAGCTCGACCGGTTTTTCTTTAACCTGTGGCGAAAGAAGTTTCACCTTGTCTTCGACCAAGCGACTGATATTTGTAGGAATCAAAGTAAGCCCAAACCTTCCGGCTTCAATGCTTGAGACATCTATAACTTCACCAACTACATTTGAAAGCCCGACGACGCCCTGGTTTAATTGGTCTAGAAAGAAAGTCTCTTCTTTAGTGAAAGATTTTCTGGTCGTGATTTTATTAAACATTTCGAGGTAACCCTTAACTAAAGTTAAGGGCGTTCTCATTTGATGCGAAATAATCCTTATAAAATCACCCTTGATTTTATCAGTTTTTTTCAGCTCCTCGTAATTTTTTTCCAAGGTTTTGTAGAGCTTATCAAGCTCATTTCTTTCTTTTTTTTCAGAACGAATTGAACTTACTAAATAAGTACTATAATAAGCGGTAAAAAACAGAATCATTGCTCTTAAAAGGAGGCTAATGACAGTAAACAGATTGAAGACTATTTCGCCCGTTTGAAGCAGATATAAAAATTCGATGGCTAGACTTAATGAGCCGATTATTGCAACCAAATAAGGAAGATAGATACTTAAATTGTAAGCTCCCCCGATAATAATAAAGAGGTAGATAAAAACAAAAGGTCCGTTGATCCGACCCAGATGATGCAAAATCAAGCTTAAGAGTATAGCTCCACCTAAATATTCTGCATAACGGAAGATTCCCAAGACTTTTTTCCCTCTTGAAAAAAGATAATAGCCCAAGACAGAGGTAAGAAAAAACCAATAAAAAGCAATAATCGTAAAAAGTCTGATCATTTGGGGATCAAAAGTAGAGGGGAGATTGAGATTCATCCCGGCAATAATATAAAGAGCAAAAAGACTAGTTCCAGAGCCTAAAATTTTTATTAGGATTGAAGCACGGTGAATTCTTTTTTCTATCTCTGTTGGTTTTTCATTCATTTAACTCTAATGGTATAACAATTTTTCTGTATTTTAAAGCGAGCATATGAAAAATTTTACAAATACAGAAAGCAGTGTATAATAAGGTGTGATTAATAAAGGGGGAGGAAAATGAAAAGAAATACATACATCATTATTGGAGTTATCGTTGTTTTGACCTTGGGAGGAGGCTACTACTTCTTATCAAATAATAAAAAATCTTCAGAAAATAAGACTCAGACGACTGAAGGCCAGAACCAATCTAAACCTACAGAGAGCCAAGAAATAAAAAATGAACAAGCTACAAATAATGAAAATCCCCAAGGGACTAAAGAGGAAGTAACTCCGAAAACTTATTCTAACAGCAGGTACTCTTTTTCTTTTAACTATCCTTCTGACTGGGCGATAGAGACTACTTTAAATCCTGATAATTTTATCCTTAAAAAAGGCAATGAAAAGATTAATGTCAGTATTTTGCAGCAGGAGTCGTGGTCACAGACCTTGGACCAATTCTTTGAAAATGCTAGCCAGCTTACTATTACCGATAAAATAACGGTAAATGGCATTGAAGGCGGAAAATATACCTCAAGCTCCCAAACTTTGGGGGAGAGGGTCGGCCAAACCTTCTATCTTCCTTCGGCTAAGGTCTTTCTGGATTTTCAAACTTCATATAAGCCTTCTGATAATACCAAACAAGTCTTAGAAAACCTTACAAAGACGCTTAAATTAAATTAAGAAATTGACGCCTCAAGAATTCAAAAAACTTTTCTTTGAAAGAGTAGAGAAAGCTGATTCTATTCTAATTACTACTCACATGGCTCCGGATGGGGATGCAATCGCTTCTCTTCTTGTAATGTTTGCTTTCTTGAAAGAAAAGTATCCCACAAAAAGGCTTGAGATGGCAATTACCGGCGAAGTGAAACAGAAGTGGTCTGGTTTTTTAAACTTTCAACAAATAATAGCGGTTTCAGACATTGCCGAGAAAATAAATTTTGCTGATCTTGTTATTATCTTGGATGCCAACCAGTCTTTAACGATTACAAGGGATCCAAGAGTTCTAGAAGAAAATAAAGAAAAGATAGTCGTTATCGATCACCATCAGAAAACAGGAGAAAAGTTCGGGCTCTCTTGGGTTAAAAATGATCAAGGACCAACGGCTCAAGTCATTTATTATCTTTTTTATGAAGACCAGCCAAAGATTAAAAAAGAGATTGCCGAACTTCTCTATATGGGTATTTCTTCAGACACCGGACATTTTAGCTTTATTACCGATAAAGATGCAGAGTCGTATGAAGTCGCCGCCAGATTGATTAAAGGGGGAAAAATAAAAGTTGAAGATTTAAAAGCCAGATATTCAGGTTTTGATTGGAATACGATAGAGGCTTATAAGGAGTTGATTAATAACTGCCAGCTTTATAAAATTCCTGGTTGGCCGAACTTTATTGCCACCTTTATTCCTCGGAAATTTATGGAAGGCAAAAACCATGGGCCGGTTACCTTAAACGAGGCTTCGGCAATGTACCAAGGAAGTTTTTTTAGAGAAGTTTTAGACGCCGACTGGTCGATTGTTCTTTATCCAAAAGAGAATAGTGAGATTAGGCTTTCTCTTAGATCAAAGCCGGACAAAGTCAATGTTAGGGAACTTGTAACTAGGCTTGGAATTCCCGGAGGCGGCCACATCCCGGCGGCCGGCGGAAGCTATCTAGATTCTAAAAAAGATTCGCCGGAAATTTTAGAAGAAATTTTAAGCTGGCTAAAAGAGAACAAATTGCTTGTAACATAAGGGTTTTAATCTTATAATAAGGCCAAGATTTATACTAGAGAAGAAAGGGTTACCAGAACTTTCACATGCTAATTTTTTCAAGAAAAGGGGTGAAATAGATGGTCGTCATCAATTGGCTGATAGTGCATTGGTTTGCGCTCATTGGGATAGCTTTTGGGTTTATCATCGGAGCCCTCGGCTCCTATTATGCCCACGATTATAATCGCAAAGTCGCTTTCCAAGCGGCTACCTTCGGGGTTTTTGCTGCTGGAGCGATGTTAATGATTTGGGGATGGAGCAAAGTTGTTCATGTGTCTGATCCCCAATCTACAGTAGGACTCTTTATTATGCTGATTATTGCAATACCGCCCTGGGTCATTGGTGAAACGCTATTAGATCGGCGGAAAAGCAAGGAAGTAAAAAGGCTGGTGAGGGAGGTGAAAGCATGGTGATAGGTCAGATTGCCATGTATCTGATTGGCCTTGGGATCTGTACAGCCTGCCTAAAGGGTTTCATGAGCGATTGCATTACCCATGGCCGTCCAATCAGGCCTTACCTCTTTGCCTTGGCTGGAGTTGGCGCCTACATAAGCTGGCTTTATGGAGATTTCTTTAAATTTTCCATCTGGGGTTTTGAGGGCTCGATGCGAGAAAGTAGCGTCTTAATAGCTCTCATTGCAGCTGCCTGTTGGAAAACCTTCTCTTTCAGGCAAAATAAAGCCCGGCTCAGCTAGCCTACAAGAAATTGAGGTTGTGGCGGGGATCACTGGATCCCCGCCTGAGAGATCGCTCAATGAGTGGTCTTTTTTTATTTATCTTTTCTCTGTAAAATGGTTTAGTTAAAAACTTTTATGATAATAAAATTTAAAGACTTAAAAAAATTACAAAAAGAAAAAACCGTCTATACGGCCGGCTGCTTTGATATCCTCCATCAAGGACACTTAAATCATTTTCAGATCGTTAAAGGGAACTTTCCCAATCATAAGCTAGTGGTTGGTATTTTACCGGATAAAAAAGTTAAAAAACTGAAGGGGGTAGGACGGCCGATTTTGAGTGAAAAAGAAAGAGCGAGGATTGTAGATTCTTTGAAATACGTCGATTATGTCTTTGTTTGTCCCTTTAGCGAAGAGAGTATTACTTTTCAAGTTATCAAAAAAATGCAAGGTGATTATGTAGTTGTTGAGGAAAGATGGAGGCCCTTTGAAAGGGATTTTAATAAAATCGGCGCCAAATTCTTTTATAAAAAACGTTATCCTTATCAGGCATCGTCTAAAATTATTAGGAAAATAAGGGAAGAAGGCCAAGTAGAAAAATTTATATTGAAAATAACTAAAAATAAAAAACCCGACAAGAAGCCCTTGGCAATAATGCTTTACGGTCTTTCCGCTTCAGGGAAGACGACAGTTGCCAACATTCTCGAGAAAGAGCTCGGTTTTGTTGCCTTGGGAAGACTTAGCATGGAAGGGTTTTTCGACATCCCTATGAGTGTTGACTATGAAAGGGCTTTAGGGAAAATAAGACGGTTGGTGACAGAAAAAATATTAGCTAATAACTTTAGTATAATCCTTGATTTCTGCCATCTTAAGCCAAAAACTAGGGAGATTTATCGAAAAATTTGCCAAAAATACAATATCCCCATTATCCTTGTCATGGTTATCTGCGATCCTATCGATTTAAAAGAAAGGCTTAAAAAAAGAGAAGAGACAATTGACGATTATCCTCTAAAATTCTCAAATATTAAATTCCAAGAAAAAATACTCGGATTTGATGACGATGCTGTTATTGTTAACACTTCCAAGGATTTGAAGCCCCAGATCGGAAAAGTCTTAGAGAAAATAGCAGAACTAAACGAATTAATTAAAGTTTAATCGACATGGAGAAGCCCGGCCTTTAGGCCGGGCTTCAACGCCATCGATTGACGGCGGCAGGTCAGAATGGGATTGTCGATAAGTCGGCGGCTGGTTCTTTGCACTGCATAAAGGTATAAAAGAAACGTTCGCCATGGATCGATTCGATGGCTTTGATAGTCGAGAGACTGGGGTTTATGACCTTGACTTCGCAAACCTTCTCATCGATCGCTTTGACCAATCGAATTAGAACTTCGTCGTCGGCATGGACACTGTTGAAGTCGAGAACGACCTTTTGAACTTGGAAGGCGTCAATGACCGCCATAGCGGGTGTCCTCAACATGTCTATCTGATCCTGATTCAGGGTTTTACTACCGTTGGCTTTAACCTTGAGGACAAGGTTGCCGTCTTCGTAAGCTAAATCGATCGATACTCCCATTTTCATTTTTTAAGGTTCACCTCCCAGAGAACTTGAAAATTATTTTTCTAATCTTACCATTAGCCTTTTTTCTTGTCTAGGGTTTTGTCCACTCTTAGAAATCCTCGAACTATAATTTTATTGTAAAAAAAGCATTTTATTATTATAATTAGGGAAAATTAGACCATGAAAGATATCAACATAAAGAAATGTTTGGAATTTCAGGAATGCTTTATCCATGACGGAGTTATTTCGCCTTATGAGTTTGCAAAGGACTACAAGGTATTCTTTCCTCTTGCTATTCTTGGTGAGATAGGTGGTATATTGAACTGCTATTGCAAAACCATTAGAAGTCCTCATTCTTATAAAGATGATCTAGAAAATGAAGCAGTGGATGTGTTCATTTATTTTCTCCATTTGATCCAGATGCAAGAAATGAATGAAACAATAAACATTTCTAGTACATTGGAAGCAAACTGGGATAAAAAAATTGAAAAAATTATAAATGGGGAGGAATTTTATAAAAAGATACTTGAATTACATGGATATGTTTCAGAGTTTTTAAATATCAAAGAAAAACTTTCAGATAAAGAGCATTATAAAAAAATATTTTTCTGTATAAAAAGCATAGATAACTTCTTAAGTGGTCAGCCTTGGCAGGAATCTATAAATAATTTTCATAGAATGGCTATTCAGGAGTTCACTAATGTTCAAAAATATACCCCCGATTTCTGGTACAATGGGAGCTGTTTTGTAAATTTTAATAAATTGCTTGATTTTATTTTAGATAACGATATAGAACTACCTCAAAAAAGAATCCTCTTTTTAGAGAGAATGTCTCATCTGCAAAAAGAGAAGACAATCTCTAAGTAACTAAAGGGTTTTGT
Source organism: Patescibacteria group bacterium (assembly GCA_023473595.1). Taxonomy (GTDB): domain Bacteria; phylum Patescibacteriota; class CPR2; order UBA1875; family JAMCYV01; genus JAMCYV01. The sequence goes on from JAMCYV010000025.1 coordinate 21,279, forward strand.
CTACTGGTTTATAAAAATTCTCAAACTATAATTGGGGGTAGGTAACTAGGTAATTAGGAAACTAGGGAATTAGTTGATTAAGGAATTGGGGGATTATACTCTGAAAGAGATTCCTCGACTATCGCTCGGAATGACAGATTCTGGTCAAGCCAGAATGACAAATTATTTGTAATATTTGTATGATTTGTATCTGATTAGTAGATTTGTAACTTATGAAAAGAGGAATTGCGACTTTTACTTTGGACTGGGGCAAATGTCCGCCATGGCTTTACGAAAGGATGGTAAAGCTGGGACGGGAGATGGTTCGTGTCTTGGCCCAAGAATACGGACCGGATGAATTTATAAAAAGAATGGGGGACCCGGTCTGGTTCCAGTCTTTGGGTACTGTTCTCGCTTTTGATTGGAATGCAAGCGGGCTTACGACGATTCTCACTGCTGCTCTCAAAGATTCCATCAAAGGCCAGGAAAAAGACTTGGGTATTTTTATCTGTGGCGGGAAGGGGAAGACTTCTCGGAAAACTCCGGATCAAATTACAGAATGGGGATACAAACTTTCTTTGCCGGAGCCGGACACAAAAAATCTCATTTACAATTCCAAAATGAGTGCCAAAGTGGACAGCTCCTTAATCCAAGATGGGTTTCAAATTTATCATCATTCCTTCATGTTTTCTCGAAATGGCGCCTGGACAGTGGTCCAGCAGGGGATGAACACAGAGAATCAGACCGCTCGTCGCTACCATTGGCATTCGGGAAATGTTAAGGATTTGATAAATGAACCTCACACTGGGATTGCTTCCCAGTCATTTAAAAAAGAGGTCTTAAATATGACCGCAAGCGAGAGCGATAAAAACCGAGCGCTTTCAACTGACCTTATTAAGGCCGGCTACAAGACGGTCATGAAAGATATTGAGCTTCTTAGGAAGCACTCGACCGAGTTTTCGCGGATGATTTCTCTAAAAAAAGGCTCCGAAACCTTGACAGCTGTTGAACTCCGAAGAGAAGACTTTAAAACCCATCCGGTTTTAGGAGAAGATTTCGGCAAAAGTAAATATTTAGAGAAGATTCTGGCAAAATTAACCGAGGAGAAACCGGAAAGTTACGAAAGACTTCTGGCGACGGAAGGGGTGGGGCCGAAAACTATCCGAGCTCTTTCCTTGGTTTCCGAAATTATCTACGGCGCAGAACCCTCCTATACCGACCCGGCTCGCTATTCTTTTGCTCATGGTGGGAAAGATAGTATCCCTTATCCTGTAGATCGTAAAACTTACGACCAGACAATTGAGACTATGCAAAAGGCAGTTAAAAAAACCAGACTCTCAGGCAGTGAAAAATCTCAAATATTAGTAAGGCTGAAATGATTCTTTAGAAAAATCATTAATGAATCTTTTCCTAGCCTCTAAGAAAATAAAGGAATGAATAAAATTCCTTCAGGATATAGTCTTGCCGATATTCATATTCATTCCGATTGCAGTGACGGTCTGGATTCAGTTAAGACTATTTTAGATAAAGTAAAAGATGATGGATTTCTGTCTATAGTTTGTGTTACTGACCACGACACTTTGAAAGGATCGGAGATTGCTTGGGAAAAAAGAGAAAATTATTCTTTTGAAATTATTAAAGGGGTCGAGGTTATGAGTGGCGATGGGGAAATAATCGGCCTTTTTATTAATAAAAATATTCCAAAAGGTTTATCTGGTGAAGAGACAATAAAAAGGATTCATAACCAAAACGGGCTAGCAATCGCTACACATCCTTTCGTTTTCCCTTATTTAGAATTAGGAGGAAAAGGGGTTGGTTTTAAGGCGCGAAAGCTGGATTTGGATGGGGTTGAAATGATAAACGGCGGCCCCCTGGCCTCTTATTCCAACTTTTTTGCCCGTTTTTTTACCGCAAATTGGGTGTTGCTTAGATTAGGCGGCAGCGACTCTCATCTAGCTAAAAGTGTAGGCTCGGTAGTCACAATTTTCCCAGGGGAGACTGCCGAAGACTTTCGAAAAGCAATTTTAGAAAATACCGTAATTCCTGTGCGTTTAAAGCCCATCTTAAAAGAAGTTTTTATTTATGGAACGCATGGGCTTAATTTTAAAGCAAGGATTAGAAGGCGGAAAAAAAGATGCGGCGAAGATTAGAAATTTTATTAATGAAATAAATTCTAATTTAAGAAAAGATGGGATTATACCTTAAAAATGGAGTGGTGCCTGTGGATCGGGAAGTGATAGAGGAGATAAGAAAGATCAGAGAAAGAGCAAGGAGAACGGCCGATTTTTTGAAGGAACATCCTGCTTCCAATCGAAAGACAGAATCTATTCGTCAGCTCTTAACTGAGGCAACTGAAGATATTGATGCTCTTTTTATCACCAAGAACAAAACGATTCTAAAAGAAGAGCATTATCGAGATATCTACGTCAAAGTGAAACGTACCAAGTGGTATCGGGATCTTGTAGCGAGGATCAAGAGTCTGGAGATTGATTTTCGAGTTTGGCCACTGGAAATGGTCATTTTCCTTTTAGGAGCCAAGATTGGCCAGCCGGTAAAAGAACTTGAGAAAAAAGAAGTCATCGAAATAATGGAAATCATTGCCGAGACTAAACTGTAGAAAAAGGCTCCGTCAAAAGCGGAGCCTTTTTATAAAAAATGCCAATTAAATTTTGACCGAAGAATCCTATCATTTAGCAATGAAAAAAAAGTTATATAGGTCGAAAACCAATCGGGTCTTTTTCGGGATTTGCGGCGGAATGGGGGAATACTTCGGGATTGATCCGGTAATCGTCAGGGTCATTTTTGTTATCCTTGCGGTAATTACCGGCGGTCTTTGGATTATTGCCTATATTATTATGATCTTCATAATCCCGGAAAAGCCGAGACAGGAACAGACTGAAGAGGAAAAAAGAGAATAACCTCTAAGAGATGATTAAAATCAAGCGAGTTTACGAGGGAAAAAGCCCTGAAGATGGCAAGCGGATCTTAATAGATAGACTTTGGCCAAGAGGGCTTAAAAAAGAAATAGCCCAAATAGACCTTTGGGCTAAAGAAATCGCTCCTAGTACCGAACTTAGAAAAAAGTTTGGCCACAGGGAGGATAACTGGGACGAATTTGCAAAAGAATATTTTAGGGAGCTGGATCAGAAAAAGGAAATTACCTCTCTTATCAAAGAAGAAATGGGGGAAAACCCTGAAATAACTTTTGTCTATTCAGCAAAAGATAAGGAGCATAACAATGCTATTGCTTTGAAAGATTATTTGGAGGGGAGGAAAAATGTTTAAGTGGAAAACCAAGGAAGAAAAAGAAGAGCTTACAAGAAAAAGGATTATCATTCTTTTATCTATTCTTACTGTTCTTATATTCCTCTCCATTTTTAGGTTTCTTACTGAAGAGGATACCTGGATTTGCCAAGACGGAGCCTGGGTCAAACACGGAAAACCCATAAGCGAAATGCCAGAGGAACCCTGTGAGTAGTTAAAAATGGAAAAAGTAACAATGAAAATCTTCACACTCAAAGTTAATCTTTTCCTAGACGTAAATAGGAGGTCTTATGGCAGATAACCAAGAAGAATACAAAGAAAGAAGAAAGACTGTTCCCAGAGGGGTTACTTATATTTACATCCTGGATTGGATTACATTTGCGCTTTTAATTTTAGGGCTTTTTGGTGTCTTGGTTCCGCTTCTAATAGTCCCTCCTTACCCGATTAGCGGGGGGAGAATCGGCGGCGGAGCCGCTGGTGTCAGCGTTACCGGATTTTTTGCGCTTCTTACTTTGATAGCAATTTACGCAGTTTATTCTCGAAAGCGCTGGGGAAAAATTTACCATACAATTTTTAGCCTCGTTCTTCTTCTTGCTTTTCCTATTGGCACGATCTTGCAGGGCTTAGTCCTATATTTTCTTTACGCCGATCCCAAGGTAGGAGAATATTTTAAATAGTTCTTAAAAGAAGAACGACCGCGTCAGGCGCGGCCGTTTTTGATTCTACCCAGGAATGACGATCTCATGAGCGAAGCAGGGGAAACGTCCTAAATAGTCGAGGCGTTCTGCAAACCCCCTCTTGAAGGGGTAAAAAAAAGTCATTCCTGCAATGCCAGGATCAGGGAAGATTTGGTTTATGACCGATCCTTCCGCACAATCTTGAATGCGATAATTCTGGAGAATCCGGCCATCTTCATCTTCTAGCGAAAGCTGAAATTCTCTGTTTAGGGAAGTTAATGTTTGCCCCAGGTATGGAACTACGCTCTCTAAGCAAACGAGGATTTCCGCTATGTCGTTTTCCAGAATTAATCCTGGCATATGAACTCGGTGGAAATGGTCGATAAAGACTACCCGAATAAGCGCGGGGGTTCCCAAAACCTTTATCATCAAATCCTCCTTAAGATTTGAACGTCCTTTACCAGCTCTGAAACTCGCGACTATTTTAACATAAAAACTATAGAAAATCAAGGTTTTCTCGTATTAATAGCTCTTTAAAAGCCTCTTTTTGGGTTTAAAATTGGAGTATGAAACTTGGTGATTTATTTAAAAGAAAAATTAAAATTTCAGTTATTATCCCTGCTTTAAATGAAGAAAATTTCATTGGCGACACAGTAAAAGCGGTAAGAAAGCAGAAGTTTTCAAAAAAAGAATATGAAATTATCGTTGTCGATAACGGGAGCACTGATAAAACGGCCCTTAGAGCTAAAGCTGCCGGTGCTGATAAAATCGTTTACGAGGAAAATAGAGGAATTAATTTTGCTAAGTCTAAAGGAATTTCAGTTTCGAAGGGCGAAATTATCGCCTTTTTAGATGCTGACTGCCGTCCAAAGCCGGGATGGCTTCAATCGATAGAAAAGTCTTTTAAAGAAAATCATAACCTCGGCTGTCTGTCTGGACCTTACGGCTATGAACTTGAGAAAATCGGCGTCTTTTATGATTTTACTCAAAAAGTAATTTTCCCTTTAGCCATAAAAGCCTTGAATTTGCTTACCGGCAAAAAGGGGGCCTTAGCACTTGGCGGGAATATGGCTCTTAAAAGAAGCGCGATAGAAGAAATCGGCGGATTAGACGTACATTACACTTTCTGGGGCGAAGATACCGATACTGTTCTTAGAATCGTTCGGAAAGGATATGAAGCTGTTTTTGATTCTGAATTTGCCGTTTTTAGCTCGCCAAGGAGGCTTAAAGAAGGCCATATCAATATTGCTTTAAAATATATTTCTGTTTATTTGGAGCGTTATTTCAAAGATTAACTTCTTTGGAGCTTTTGATGATGATAGTCAAATCACAAGATGGAAAAATATTCTTAAGGGTTTAAACCAATGAAATTTTGGGAGTGGTTAGCTATAATACTTATTATTATTGGAGCTTTGAATTGGGGATCAATTGGTTTCTTTAGGTTTGATTTTGTAGCTTTTGTTTTCGGAACTTTATCCGTCGTTTCAAGAGTCATCTATGCTGTAATCGGCTTGGCCGGGATCTACTTTATTATTTTCTTGGTTGAAAAAGAATGAAATAATACGAGGGTTTTAATGGCTAAAAGAACAAGTATTTTATTCTGGATTTTATTTTTAATCTTTGTTTTTGGATTTGGGGGTTATTCGCTAAGTAAAATTAGAAATACTAAAAATCCTATTAGAGTTTCAAACGAAAAAGTTTTTATAAAACCCGAAGAGCCAAAAAAAGAGGAAAAGCTTGCGCCAAGCTCTTTTCTGATCCCTAAGTCGGACAGGACAGTCAAAAATTTTAAAATTCCGATTTTGATGTACCACCAGATAAGGGACTATAATAATCCTAAAGACAATATTAATACCAATCTTTCGGTCTCTCCTTTAAATTTCAAAAAACAGCTTGACTTTCTTAAAGCGAGCGGCTACGAAACGATAGGTTTCGAAGAGCTTTTAAAAATCTATTCAGGGGAAGCGGATTTTGCCAAGAAACCGGTTATTTTAACTTTTGACGACGGCTATCGAAATTTCTACACAGACGCCTTTCCGCTTTTAAAGGAGAGGCAGATGAAAGGTGTTGTTTTTATCCCTTCGAATTTTGTCGGGGCGCTAGCCTATCTTACCGGGGAGCAGATTAAATTTTTAAGTGATTGGGGCATTATTATCGGCGACCACTCTGTTTCCCATATCGATCTTGCTAAGGGCTCTATTTCTCTCCAGACGGAAGAACTTAAATCGAGCAAAATAGCTCTAGAAAAAATCATCGGGAAACCGGTTTTAGACCTTGCTTATCCTTTGGGCAAATATAATAACCAAACGATAGAAATAGCGAAATCTTTAGGTTTTCGGACGGCTGTTACCACAAACTATGGCCTTATATCACCTTCATCCAATCTAATGCAGCTTCAAAGGATTCGGGTGACCAATAATACCAACTTAGCCGGTTTCTTGCCCTAGTTACTCTATGCAGCAGTCAATCGCCTTTTTTACCAGTTCTCCGAGTTTTCCTATAAAACCCTTCTTTTCAGTATCATGTTGGTTAAGAGCCTTTTCATCGATTTTCTTTATCCCTTTGGTATCGACTATTCCCATATTGATGCCCCAGAAGAGAGAGTAGAGGTCGTAAGCTTTCTCAAAAAGGTCGTTAGCTTCTTCTTTTTTGCCAAGACCCAGCTGCTTGGTTCCAACTTCCATAAGCCTCATGGAAGCAGCAAGTAGATGTTTTGAGATGCACCATTGTTCGCCCTCGGGATTTTTAACAATTTTTTTTAGAAGTTCTCCGCGCATGCTTCTAACTTCTTGAAGCAAATCGTAATATTCTGGCTTTCCAAGCTTTGCCCCGGTAAAGAAAAAGTGTTCCTCAATTGAGACTAGGTTCATAATAGCGATCGAAAGGTCTTGATCGGAAGAAAGGTCCATTTTCTCTCTTTTTTTCATGCTATCGACCTTTTTGATAAGAGCATTTATGTCATCAATTTTTTTATCCATGGGTGTGAATTTTAGTTAGATGATAGAATATTATACTTAAAATAGCGAGAAAAGAAAGGGGCATTATTACTTTTTGAAAAGGGAAATAGGGTTTGTCGCCTCGAGCCTTTTTTATTTTTTCATATAAGTATTCGCTTAGGTAAAAAACGATACTCCCCAAAACAATCCCTAAAACCAGTTTGTCGAGACCCCAGATTTTATCCAAGGGCTTGCCGATTATTTTCTTAAAATAAAGGGGCACTAAAACAAAGAGATAAAAAGCAACGGGGATTAGCGCTTTCTCACCCGGGAACTGATAATTTTTCTTCTTCATCCAATTCAAAGCCCACATTGCTCCGGAAGTTAAAAAGGCTCCAATCCAGATACCGGAGATGGTGTTATCAACGCCGTATCTCTGGGCGAAAAAAAGCCCGCTCCCGACTGCTAAAGTGCAGACTGGGCAAACGGCGAAAACTCTGTCAGGAGTCAGAAGATTTGCCAGAAAGGAGGTTAGAAGAAGAGGTATAGTTGAGTATTTAAAACTTGATTTCATCATATCTACGATATCTTATCTTAGCTTAGGTTGTCAATCGAACGTTTTTCCTTTATAATAGGAAATCTTAAGGAGGAGAATGATTAAAGTTTTTACTGATGGCGGTTCTAGAAACAACCCTGGTCCGGCTGGCATAGGAATAGTTATTCAAGATTTGACGGGGACTGTTTTAGAGACCAAAAATGAGTATATCGGAGAGAAGACTAATAATGAAGCTGAATATCTGGCCTTGATTCAGGGCTTAAAGTTGGCTTTAAAATACGGCAAAGAAGCTTTAGTTTTCTTAGACAGTGAGCTTGTTGTCAGGCAACTAAACGGCCAGTACAAGGTTAAAAATGCCGGTCTTAAGCCGCTTTTTGATGAAGTTCAGGTTTTAAAGATGGGTTTTACCAACCTTTCTTTTAAGCATATTATAAGAGAAAAAAATAGATTAGCAGATAAGCTAGTGAATGAGGCTATCAATAGGGAGTTATCAAAAAATAATTAATTGTATGGGGGTAAAAAAAGCGGTTATTTTGGTAGGGGGATATGGCACAAGGTTTTTGCCGGCAACTAAAGCTCAGCCAAAAGAAATGCTGCCAATAGTTGACAAACCGGTCGTTCAATACATTGTCGAAGAAATGGCTGCTTCAGGGATAAGAGAGATAATTTTTGTGACCAGCCAGACAAAAAGAGCAATCGAAGATCATTTTAATGCTAATCTCGAGTTGGAAAATAGACTGAAAAAAACAGGGAATTTAAAAGCTTTAAAGGAAATTCAGGAACTTTCCAAAAAGGTGAAATTTGTTTATATAAAGGAGCCTGAGCCTTGCGGGAACGGTTATGCTCTTCTTTATGCAAGAAAATTTGTAGGCAATGAAGCCTTTGCCTTTTCTGATGGGGATAGCATTATAGATTCAAAGATACCGGTCACAAAACAGCTCCTTGCAGTATTTAAAAAATACCGAAAGCCAATGGTTGCGGTAAATACCGTAGAGAAGAAAGAAGTTTCAAAATATGGGATCATAGATGGCCAAAAAATTGCGACTTGTTTATATAAGATAAAGGGGATAATTGAAAAGCCGGACCTTGGCAAAGCACCTTCAAATATAGCAATTCTTGGGATGAGATATATCCTGACTCCTGATATTTTTCCTGTCCTAGAGAAACAAAAGCCCGGCAAAGATGGAGAAATATGGCTTTCTGACGCTATAAACCAGCTTGCGAAAAAGACAGAAATTTTAGCTTTCAAGTATAAAGGGAAATACCATGACTGTGGAAATAAACTAGGATATTTAAAAGCTGTCGTTGAGTACGGGCTCAAACATACAGATTTAAATAACGATTTTAGAAGATATCTTAAGAGTTTACGATTTAAGTTGTAATTCTTGTTATATAATATTACTAAGGTCTAGCAAAAACATTTTGTTTGTTTTATTATTTATTTAACAAATAAATTATTTATTTAAATTAATAAAAAAGGATAAATATGGCAGCGACCAAGAGCATAAAAATAGAAGACCTCTTGGAAGAAGTGGTCAAAAATAATTCTTCCGACCTCCATCTTACTGTCGGAGCGGCGCCAATGCTTCGTATTGACGGAGCCTTAAAGCCGGTTCCCGATATGTCGCCTTTAAATGCTGATGATGTTGAAGCTTTAACTTTTTCGGTTTTAGACGATGCCCAAAAAGATATCCTTTTAAAAGATAAAGAAGTCGACTTTTCATTTGCTTACGGCGATGTCTGCCGATTTCGTGCCAATGCCTACCATCAGAAAGGGAACACTGCTCTCGCTCTAAGAATGATTCCGGTTGAAATCCGAGATTTGGAAAAACTAGGCCTTCCAAAAGTTTGCGGCACCTTTACCGAGTTTCCCCGGGGCTTGGTTTTAGTCACCGGGCCTACTGGAAGCGGGAAATCAACGACTCTTGCAGCAATGATTGATAAGATCAATTCTGAAAGAAGTGACCACATTATTACCGTTGAAGATCCGATTGAGTATACCCATCAGCATAAAAAATCGATTATTGAACAAAGAGAAGTCCATTATGATACCAGGTCCTTTGCGGCTGCCTTAAGAAGTATCCTTCGTGAAGACCCTGATGTTGTTTTAATTGGGGAGATGCGAGATCTTGAGACCATCGCGGCGGCGATTACCATCGCTGAGACCGGCCACTTGGTCTTTGCTACTTTGCATACTAACAACGCTGCTCAAAGTATCGATCGTATCATCGACGTTTTCCCGCCTCATCAGCAGCAGCAGATCAAAGTCCAGCTTTCAAACACCCTTCAAGGAATTGTCTCCCAAAGGCTTATCCCGGCTTTGGGCGGAGGGAGAGTAGTTGGTGCAGAGATTATGGTGGCGACTCCGGCAGTCCGAAATATTATTCGTGAAGGAAAGACTCATCAGCTTGATGCTATCATTCAGACTGGGGCGGAACATGGAATGCAATCTATGGATAGGACCCTTGCCGGCCTTGTCAAATCCGGGAGAATTACTGCCGAAGAAGCCAAGGGCTATGCTATTGATATTCAAGAGCTCGAGAGGCTTATTAGAGGATAAATTCTAGTTAGTTATTAGAATTTAGAAATTAGAATTTAATAAAAATGCTTGATTATACTTACACTGCAAAAAACCACGAAGGCGATATAGTAAAAGGAGATGTCGAAGCCGAAAATGATTTGGCGGCGGCAAGGCTTCTGACTGCTAAAAACTTAACTCCGATTGATATCTTGCCGAAAAAGGCTAAAAAAAGCTTTGATTTTCTAAATCGAGTTACGACGAAAGACAAAGCTCTTTTTGCAAGGCAACTAGCGACAATGATTAATGCCGGTCTTCCGATTTCCCAGGCTCTTACAACTTTAAGCGAACAGACCGCAAACCAAAAATTAAAGGGCATTATTGAGACAGTTGGCCGTGACATTGAAGGCGGGGCGACCCTCTCAGCTTCCTTCTCCCAATTTCCCAAAGTCTTTAAAGAAACCGAGCTTAGTCTTATAGCTTCAGGAGAGGCTTCGGGAAGCTTAGATAAAGTACTCTTGAAATTAGCTGGTCAGATCGAAAAAGATTATAGCATTAATAAGAGAATTAGAAGTGCCTTCACCTATCCGGCTTTTATCGTCGTTGTTATTGCGGGGGTTCTTGTTATTATGACTATTTATGTAATGCCGAAAATGGAGGAGTTATATGCCGATTTCAAGTCCCAGCTTCCTTTTCTTACAAGAATAGTCTTGGGGTTTAGTCATATCATCTCAAGGTACGGCATATTAGTGCTGCTAGCTCTGATAGGCTTTGCAAGCATTTTAAGGATATATATTAGGAAGCCTCAAGGAAGGAAAATGTGGGATACCTTGAAATTAAGGACGCCTATTTTCGGCAATTTTTTCCAAAAGGTTTATATTACAAGATTTGCCAGCACTCTTTCGAGTCTTGTAAGCTCCGGAGTCCCTCTCTTGGACAGCTTGAGGATTGTTTCGGATGCGATTGGCAATGTTGTTATAGCGAACGTCATTAAAGACGCCGCCGAAAAGGTCAAAGGAGGTATTCCGCTTTCTACTCCCATTAAAGAGAGCGGCGAATTTCCTTTATTAGTTAGCCAGATGATAAGCGTTGGAGAAAAAACAGGTGAATTGGACGGAATGCTCGAAAACCTAGCGAATTTTTATTCTGAAGAAGTAGACAATATGGTTAGAAATTTTTCAGCTCTTCTGGAACCGGTCATTATTGTCATAATGGGTATCGTTATCGGCATTCTTTTAGTAGCTATTATGATGCCTATTTATGGCTTATCGACAGTTTTGTTTAAATAAACGCTATTGACAAGTATTAGCATACTTCTTAAACTTAAAGTAAGAGAATTATTAAAAGGATTTATTCCTATGGAGAGAAACAAATGAAAAAGTTATCTAAGAAAGGGCTTGACTTGAGTAAATCGAAAGGTTTCACCCTCATCGAACTTATGGTAGTAATGGCAATTATCGCTGTTCTTGCTGTTCTTATTATCGGAGCTATTCAAGCTGCCAGAAGAACCCAGACAGAGACAGCCAACAGGTCAAATGCCAAGACTTTGCAAACCGGTCTTGAGGCTTTTTATGCTAGAAACAAGGCATATTGTCTTGCTACTGCTAATAATACTTGTACTACGGGAACTTTCTCAACAAAAGCGGCTCAATTATTCAGTGATGGGTTCTTAAGTTCAACCGCTTTATCCAGTTCTTCATCTGCAGGCGGCGGTGGCGACGTTACCGCTTTACCTGCTCCGCCTGCTACTCCAACATACACTTTAACTATCGATGATTATAAAGGTGATGCTACTTCTGAAACGATTATTGTTCCTTAAATTCAGTCTTTAAAAGCCGCCCTAAGGGCGGCTTTTTTGTTATAATAATTTATATGCTGGAACAAATTTTACTTTTTCTTCTTTTTATCTTTGGTCTTATTGTCGGCAGTTTTTTGAATGTTGTTATTTATTGGCTAGAAAGCAAAGAGAATAGTTTAACTAGACTGGTCATTCTGGGGACCAACGGGACGCCAGAATCAAAAAAAACAGGTAAAGATTCTGGTCAAGCCAGAATGACGCGAGAGAACTTAGGTGGCCGATCTTTCTGTCCTCATTGCCAGCATCAACTTAATTTCTTCGATTTAATTCCGGTAGCAAGCTGGTTTTTTTTAAAAGGGAAGTGCAGATATTGTCGAAAAAAAATTTCTTATCAGTATCCATTAGTTGAAATTGCTACAGGATTCATTTTTTTGTTAACTTTTACTTACAAAAATTCTATCTTTAATCAACCTAGCTACTTGCTACTTGCTACTGTGCTACTGCTAATTGTTAACTGTTTACTGCTTACTATCTTCGTTTTCGACCTTAAGCACCAAATAATCCCTGACTCAATCATCTATCCTGCGATTATTCTCGCTGTTTTTTATCTAATATTCTTAAACGCTAATCCTTTTTCTTTAGGGCCAGTTCTTTTTTCATTAGGCTCTGCTTTTCTTGCTGGCGGTTTTTTCTATGCAATTGCTGCTATTTCAGATGGCAAATGGATGGGTGGGGGAGATATAAAACTTGCCTTTCTTTTGGGGCTTCTTCTCGGCTGGCCGAATATTTTGGTAGGTCTTTTTCTAGGCTTTTTCTCCGGAGCAATCGTAGGTCTTTTACTTATTGCTTTAAAAAAGGAGAAGTTAAATAGTGCTATCCCTTTTGGTCCGTTTCTTATAGTCTCGGCCTGGGCTACTTTATTTCTAGGGGAAAAGATAATACAATGGTACTTAAGGATTATGGGGTTTAATTGATCTAATTACTTCTAATTATTCTAATTAATCCTAATCAAATCCTAATGACTGCCAAACCCAAAAATAAAACCAAATACGACTTGGAAGAGAGGACTGCAAAGTTTGGCGAAGCTATTATCTTACTCGCTAAGAAGATAATTCAAAATCCAATAACATTACCGTTGGTTTCTCAGCTAGTAAGAGCGGCAACAAGCATTGGGGCTAATTATGCAGAGGCAGATGACGCGGAATCCGGTAAGGATTTCAAACATAAAATAGGGATATGTAAGAAAGAGTCAAGAGAAGTCAAACATTGGTTAAGAATGATTGCCGCTGCTTGTCCAGAACTAAAAGATGAGTCCAGAGCTTTATGGAACGAAGCCAAAGAGTTAAATCTAATCTTCAATTCAATTATAATAAAAATTAAGAGTAAAAAAGATTGATTGTTAAAGCATTTATTAATTAGAACTTAGTTAGAATAATTAGGTTAATTAGAAATTAGAGTAATTTATGAGAGATCAAGGATATAAAGAAAATCACTATTCCAAATTTAATATTCTCAACTCAAAATTCTTAAACAATACTGGGTTTACTGTCGTTGAGATGCTGGTTGTTATGACGATCATTGCTATGCTCTTTACGCTTAGCGTTGTCTCAATGATCCTGGCTGAAAGGCAGACAAAAGTCAAAAGCACAGCCAAAGCTTTGCAATCAGCAATAAGGGAAATGGCAAATAAAGCAATTACCGTTACCCCTGATCTTAGAAATAATACGACGCCAACAAAAGCTTGGGTTATTAAAGTACCCGGAGGGACCGGAACTAATACTTACTACCAGGAAAGTTTTACCCAAAACGATATTAGCACTTTAATCGAACCCAATTCTTCCCCAACAGATCCTAAGCCGTTAAGAACAGAGAGCAATGTTATTATTCAATCCTTAGCTCCGACAGTAGCTTCGAGTAACAGCCTTTATCTTGTTTTTGGAACGCCCTTTGCCAAGTTTCGAGCGGTAAATGGTAGCAGCATTTCAGCTTGGTCTACTGATTTAACCACTAAGGAAGCCTATCCTGCCGACACAATTTCTATAACTAGTCTGTCGCCTAATAACAAGATAATTTTAAGAGTGAGCGAAGCAAGCAACCCGAATAATTATATGGATGTCGAAGTCAATGTCCTTTCTGGAGAAGCTTCGGTTAAATAAAATGAATAAAAAGAAAATTATAAATAATAAAGGTCAAAGCTTGGTAGAAGTAGTGGTTGCTTTGACTATTCTAGCGATAGTCTTTATCGGGATCGTGACCTTAGCGGCAAATACTATTAAGCTTATGCTATCAAGCCGCCAGAAGATGCAGGCTGTCGCTATCGCCCAACAACAGTTAGAATTAGAGAAAAGTAATACCGGTAACAGCTGTACTGCTAGAACAGTTCCCTCTAACCCGGTAATTCCTTCTCAAACAATTGACGGTACCGCTTATACTATTACGAAGTCATTAGCATCAAGTGCAAATTATCCTAATGCCGTTTTAGTAACGATTACCGTTAGTTGGCCAGTCCAAAGTCAAACAATGTCACTGACAGTAAGAGAATTAGTAAATACCTTATGAGAAAAATTAGAAATAAAAAAGGAATGACTATTATCGAACTAGTTGTCGCTATGACAATCTTTCTAGTGGTTGTAACTTTGGCTGTCGGTGGGTTTGTCTCTCTTCTAAATCTTCAGACTCAATCGGAGACAATGACGGGCGTCCAGCAAAATGCCAGGATTGCGATCGAACAAATTACCAGGCAAGCAAGAGAAGCTTTAAAAGTAACGATTGGTCAAAATAATATTACTGTTAACGGGACTACTTTTACTTGCACCGCAACCTATAACTGTTTCAGTCTGACAATTCAGGAGTCGCTTACTCTAAGAACCTTTACTTTTTATGTCGATCCTGCCGATAGCAAGTTAAAAGTGAATGATTCTAGCGTTGGATATCCCTTGACTATAACAAGTGAGGATGTTAGAGTTACACAGCTAAATTTTACTCAGCCTCCGGTTAATAAAATCCCGCCTATTGTAGACATATCTTTGGGCCTTGCCCCGAGGGTATCAACTTCAGCTTTTACTCAAGATCAGACCACCATAAATACCACAGTAATTATGACAGGAATCAAATAAAATAAAAAAAGTGAAAAAGGAAAAAATTAAAATTATAAGAAATGAAAAAGGGATAGCACTTCTTTGGTCTTTAGTGACAATCTCTATTCTTCTGGCAATAGCGAGTTCAATGACTAACCTTATTATCAAAGAAAGCCAGCTTTCTACCAGCATTTCCGACTCAATAGGGGCTTATGCAGCGGCAGAATCTGGCATTCAGCATGGTTTGGCTATTTACAAAGATCAGAATTATTCAGGTGGTCCTTATACTTTAAATGGTAAAATGCTTGATCCTAGTGACCAAAATATTAAATATGATTTAAAAATTACCAAAAACTCTGACACTAGTTATACCATTGAGTCTATCGGGTATAGCGGTAACACTATTAGAAAAATTGAAAGAACTATGGATCAATCATTAAATTCCCAGCCAAAAACCGGTGTTTATTCGAGTACAAGCCCTGTTTTAACTGCTAACGCGACCAAAACTCTATATACCCATCCCATAAATCCTTTCATTTTGACAAGCAATATTGACATTAATAACAAAAATTATAAGCAGACCTTCTTGCTTGATGTTACTAGCGCCGTTCCTAGCGGAAGATCAGTCGCTATTGGAGCCACTAATAATAATCAAGGGATATCTGTTAAGTTTTTTAGCAATGGCTATAGTTTGGTAATCGGAGATCCTATTGATACCTATAATACCGTCGACAGACCATATACTCTAACTGCCGGAAACAAATACCGGGTTTATATTACTTATAAGAAGACGGTAGCTCAAGTAAGAATAAATCGAATCAGTTATTCCTCGGGAGCCGAGGTTGAAAATTGCGGCGACATCCTGACTAAAAACGTTCCTTCAGCTCTAGTTCTCACGAATCCTTTTGATAAGATTTTCTTCTATAATAGTTCAGGAACAAGTACTTCTCCCGGGTTAGCCTGGGACGCAGCTACAAGCGAGTTGCAGTTCAAAAATAGGGCAGCAAATCTTGCTGGGATGTTCTATATGAGTCTTAGCATTGAGTAATTATTTTGTTCTCTTCCGGTGATATTTTTGGTGAACTCCCCTTAATTTTTGATTGGTAATATGAGTATAAATCTGGGTAGTAGTAATTGAGGCATGGCCAAGCATCTCCTGGACGCTCCTAATGTCAGCACCGTTTACCAAAAGGTCAGTGGCAAAGGAGTGTCTTAAGACATGGGGAGTGACTTTTTTTAAGATACCGGCTAAAGCGGCGTACTTCTTAATCATCCTTTGAATACTTCTTGATGTCAGTCTCAAGTATTCGCCTTCGTCAACTCCGCCTTTTGAAAATCGAACGAAGAGGGGTTCGAAATTGTCTTCTCTTTTATTTAGATAATTTTTAATGGAATCCTTGGCTCTCTCGGAAAGAAATACGATTCTTTCTTTGCCTCCCTTACCTTTTATTAGAAGCTCTCCTCTATCTAGGTTTATCTGCTTCCTATTTAAAGAAACTAGCTCTGAAACCCGAAGCCCTGTTGAAAAAAGGGTTTCTAAGATTGCTTTGTCTCGAAGATAAATTAAAGTTTCTTTGGTTGTCATCCCGGCTTGCTTGCCCGTCTGAAGCGAAGCAAAAGAGGGTCCGGAATCTTGATTCCGGTCTCTCCCGACTTTCGTCGGGATCGCCAGAATGACTTGATAAGGTGCCGCTAAAATTCTTTCCACCTCATCAGCTTCTAAGAAGTCAATTGTCCTTTTTTCATTTGATCCCAGTTCAACTTTTTCAGCCGTTAAGGTAGGGATATCTCTTTTAGACAGATACTTTAGAAAAGCGCGAAGGGCGATAATATGGTAATTTTGGGTTATCTTTTTTAAACCTTTATTATCTTCTGTTGGATAACGGTTAAGAAAAAGGCGGTATTTTCTAATAAGTTCAGGGCTGATTTTATTAGGATTAATATCGCCGGCAAATTCGGTAAAACGGTTTAAATAATGTTCGTAATTTCGAATCGTTAAGACTGAACGGTTTTTTTCTACCTCTAAGTATTCGAGAAAATCGATTATGAGATCGTTGATATTCATAAAACAGTAAACAATTAACAGTAAACAAGAAATATTGTGCGACATAAATATTGTAGCATTTATGAGAACCTCTAGCTACTCAGAGCTAATCGCTATATACTATATTCATGGGGATTTTACAGGCAATATTTTTAGGCGTAATCCAAGGGGCGACCGAAATTTTGCCGATAAGCTCTTCCGGGCATTTGGTAATCGCTCCCTGGCTTTTTAATTTCAAGGATCCTGGGCTTTCTTTTGATATCGCCCTTCACCTGGGAACGTTACTTGCAATTCTTGTTTTCTTTTACAAAGATATTCAAAAAGTCCTCATGGGCGGGCTTAACATGCTTTTAGAAAGAAGAGTTGGAGAGAGCTATGAAAAGCTTTTTCTTTATATCCTAATTGCCACTATCCCCGGGGTTTTAGCCGGGGCTTTCCTGGAAAGCAAAGCAGAGACTCTTTTTAGAAGTCCGCTTCTTGTCGCTTTTTCGCTTTTTGCCTTTGCATTTGTCATCTTTTATGCCGATCGGTTTGCCAAAAACCCAAAGCCTTTGGAAAAGATGGATTTAAAAGACAGTATTTTTATCGGTCTTTCGCAGGCTCTCGCTATCATCCCGGGGGTTTCCCGCTCCGGAGTGACTATTTCCGCCGGGCTTTTAAGAAAGTTAAATAGAGCAGACGCCGCCAGATTTTCTTTCCTCCTGGCGGTACCGATCATTCTGGGAGCGGCTCTTTATAATCTGCTGAAAATCGATGTTTCCACTCTTTTTTCGACTTATTTTATTGCTGGGTTTTTAGCGTCGGCTGTCTCGGGATTTTTAGCGATTAAGTTTCTTGATAGTTTCCTAAAAACAAAGAACTTTAATTTATTTGTTTACTACCGAGTCTTTCTGGCAGCCGGCATAGTTATTATTTATTTCTACTTGAGATGATTGAATTTTTGAGTAGCCTTATTATCCAAGCTATTAGTCAATTCCGTTATTTTGCGGTCTTTGGCCTTATGTTTTTGGAAAGCGCCCTTATTCCTGTTCCCTCGGAAGTTGTAATGCCCTTTTCAGGATTTGTCTCTTTAAGCGGGACCTTAAATTTCTGGCTGGTGGTTTTCTTCGGGACCTTAGGGCAGATAACCGGCTCAGTCTTTATCTTCTATGTCGGAAAGTACGAAGGTCGAAGCCTCCTCGAAAAATACGGCAAATATATTCTGATCAAGAAAAAGGATATTGCCCACGCCGACCACCTCTTCCAAAAACATGGGGATGCTATTGTTTTTTTCGGCCGGCTGATTCCGGTAGTTAGGACATTCATTTCCCTGCCGGCCGGGGTTTCAAAAATGAAAGTTTCTAAATTTATCCTTTACTCTTCGGCTGGGATTTTGCCATGGACTCTTCTTTTTGCTTGGCTGGGAGTTAAAATGGGGGAGAGCTGGGTCAGACTCAAAGGATATTTCCATATTTTTGATGCTTTAATAATAGGCTTAATTGTGCTTTACTTTCTTTTAAAAGTTATAAGAAAGGCAAATGTTAGACAGAGTTCTTGATTTTTTAGGAGTATACGCTCAAAACTACGGGATTATTATAGGTTTTAGCTTTGCAATGCTAGAGGATCTTATATTTTTAGGGGCAATTTTTCCTGGTGAGACAACTCTCCTCCTTCTGGGATTTTTTGCCGCCCAAGGAAAATTAAGTATTTTTTACCTTATTCCGGCGGTTATTTTGGGTTATCTTCTTGGCGATAATCTGGGCTACTATCTTGGTTATCATCACGGGAGAAAGTTTTTAAAAAAATTCGGCAAGTATTTTTTCTTTGAAGAAGATAAGCTTCATTTAGCTGAAGGGTTTTACAAAAGGCACGGATCGAAAACAGTTCTTTTAGGGAAATTGATTGGTTTTATCCGATCATTTGTGCCCTTTACTGCTGGAATGTCTAAGATGACTTATTCTAAGTTTTTCATTTTAGACTTTTTGGGAACTGTTTTAAGCGCCTTTTTCATTACTCTTTTAGGCTATTTCTTTGGCAGCAATTGGCGATTTGTCAAAACCACACTTGGAGATATCGGGATTATAGCTTTTATTTTTATTGCTATTATTATTTATAACTACTTAAAAAAAGTTAAAAGTGAAAGCGCATAGAGAAATCCTAAAAAATGGCATAAGAGTTGTCGCTTATCCAACTCCAACAGAGTCTATATCTCTTATCGTGGGGGTTAAAGCCGGAGTAGTAAACGAGAATTTGAAAAATAATGGAATTTCGCATTTTTTTGAGCATATGGCCTTTAAAGGGACTTCAAAAAGACCTACAGCTTCAGAAATTTCCAGAGAAATAGACGAAATCGGCGCCGAAGTAAATGCTTACACTGAAAAAGATTATACAGAGTATTTTGTAAAAGCAAGGCCAATTCATTTTGAAAAGATCGCAGACCTTCTGGCCGATATAATATTTCAAGGCTTTTTTAGCGAAGAAGAGATAGAAAAGGAGAGAAATGTTATCTTTGAAGAAGAAAAAATTGGGATTGATGACCCAATTATTTTTTTAGAAGATCTTTTCTTAGAAACCCTTTTTAAGGGGACAACTTACGCCTATAGGACCATAGGGACTAGAAAATCACTTTCTACTATCAAACGCAAGGATATTTTTGATTACCGGAAGGAATATTACATAGCCGAAAACACTATCATCGCGGTTGCCGGAAAAATTCCCGAGGATTGGAAAGAAATTCTAGAAGAAAATTTTTCAGGGGTTTGCCGGGGTAAGCCGAAAGATATAAAAAAGCAAGAGAGAAAAACTGGAAAGCGTTTAGTTGTTAAAAAAAAGGAAATGAAACAAGCCAATCTGGCTTTAGGATTTCCTACCACAGGTTTTTTGAAACAGGATTATATTGAAATTAATCTTCTTAGCAGTATCCTAGGCGGGAGCTTTAGTTCAAGGCTTTATACTGAGATTAGGGAAAAAAGAGGTTTGGCTTACAGTGTTAGATCCTTTCCTTTTTATTTCAAAGAGACTGGGTATCTTCAGGTTTACGCCGGCGTAGCCCAAGAAAAAGTTGAAGAAACTTTAAGAATTATTTTATCTGAGCTTAATAAAATAAAAAAAGATATAACAGAAGCCGAACTTGAAAAAGGCAAAGAACAGCTTAGAAGCAGCCTGGTTTTGGGCTTTGAAGATACCTTAAGGCAAGCGGGATTAGCCTTAAGAAGAGAGATCTATGATTTAAGTCTTTTTTCTTTAGAAGAAGAAATCAAAAAAATTGATAAAGTCACTCTGGAACAGCTTTTTTCTAAAGCCGAAGAAATAATCGATTTCAACGAATTAAATCTCACTATTCTAGGCCCCTTTAAAGATGGCGAAAAATTTGCTAAAATATTAAATACTATTTAAAAAGCCTATGAATCCATTAAAAGAGAGGACTTTAATTTTAGTTAAGCCTGACGGGGTTAGAAGAGCGTTAATCGGGGAAGTCATTGCCCGATTTGAAAGAGTCGGGCTTAAGGTAGTCGGGATTAAGATGGTTAATCCCGATAGAGCTTTCATAGAGAAGCATTATCCCAGTAGCAAGGAATGGACTGTCGGCTTGGGACAAAAAAGCCTGTCTGATTATGAGCAGTATAATCTTGATCCTGTAGAGCAAGTCGGGACTAAAGATCCTTATGAAGTTGGCAAGCTGGTAACCGGATGGCTTTTTGACTATATGTCTTCAGGCCCATCGGTAGCGATTGTCTTCGAAGGCAATCAAGCGGTAGCCATGGGGAGGAAAATTGTTGGGAATACTATTCCTTCCTTTGCCCCTACGGGGACGATAAGAGGCGATTTTGCCAAGGATTCTCCGATTCTCGCTAACCTTCGGAAAAGGGGAGTGAAAAATGTCGTCCATGCTTCAGGATCGATTGAGGAGGCAGAGTTTGAAATCAGCCATTGGTTTACTAAAAAAGAATTGGTAGAATACAAAAGAGCTGACGAAGAAGCAATGTTTGCTTAAAGGCAACGAATTTATCCCGATGCTTCGATCGGGATCCCGAACCTCTTTAATTTATTTTATTATTGTAACAATGGGACGAGTTTCTACGAATCTACTAATATACGAATATCCAGTTATTGATAATTGATAATCGTGAATTATTAATTAAATTATGGCCCCGTAGCTCAGTTGGATAGAGCGAGACACTCCTAACGTCTAGGTCGCAGGTTCAAATCCTGCCGGGGTCACCAGAAACAGCTTTCCTCTTTTGAGATGGCTATTTTTTAACCCTAAAGATGAGAATCTACTATATAATGGTTTATAATATAAGTAAGATAAAAGGGTTATATGGATATACGGTTAGTTAAAGAAAAAGACTTAATTCAGTTAGCAACGGTTTATAAAAAAGCCTTTAATGGGAGTTCCTTTGCAGAAGATTGGACTGAAAAGACCGCTTTTGAATTTGTAAAATGGTTATTTGAAAAGCAAAAGGACTTATTTTTTATTGCAATTGAGAATGGTAAAATTGTAGGCGGAGTAGCTGCATTTGCTAAGCGTTGGTGGAACGGGATAAATCTTTCAGATCTCGAAATATTTGTTGAACCAAGTAGTCAGAAAAAAGGAGTTGGTTCTGCTCTCTTAAAGAGACTTTTAGAAGAATCTTTAAGAAAATATAATGTTACCTACATTGATGGACTGACGACAGGAGAAATAAGCTTTCCTTTAAATTGGTATCAAAAGCTGGGTTTTAAAAAAGATAATATGGTTCATATTTGGGCAGAAGTAAAGGATACTCTTAAGGAGTTATCATAATTCAGAGCTATGTATTTTGAGCCGAAAAAAGACGAAGAATTAATTGAAATTGTAAGGAAAAGCCTTTTCACCCTTTTCCCGCCATTTTTTCAATCTTTTGCTTTATCCCTTCCGGCTGTTTACTTCCTGATTTATTTGGATATTCCGCTTCTGAATCTCGGTTCTTTTGTCTGGCTGGGTCCTGTCGGTCAGCTATATTTTTTTCAACTGGTATGTCTGGTTTTTTGATGTCTATATTATAACCGATAAAAGAATCATTGAAGTGAAAAATAGAGGCGTTTTTTCGAGAGAAATTACCGAACTTCCACTGGGAAAAATCGAAGATTTAAATTATAAGCTTACCGGTTTTTTTTCGACTCTTTTTGATTTCGGGACAATCAATCTTTTTTCAACTTCTAAGATGGATATTATAATAAAAAACGTTCCTGACCCCAAGAGAATCCAAAACTTGATAAGGGAACTTAAGAGAGAGTCTTTTGTTGTTGAATAAAATTTGTTATAGTAAAGATAGCTATGGCTAAAAGGTTTAAAATACTAGTAGATAGAGAAGCAATTTCAGGAGCTCTTAAGAGGAATAAGTTTGCAACTGCTGTTTTTTCTCTGGCGGGAATCAGTCTTATTTTTTATCTGACTTTTGCTGTTGGGATTTATAAGTTTGGCTGGCAAGATAATTTTACTCGGAGAGTTGCTAGCATTCTTCCTTATCCGGTTGAAAAAGTCGGCGGCAAACTTGTTTTTTACGGGGATTATCTTTCAAAAGTCGATTTTTTCACGAGCTATCAGACAAATTTTAATAATGTCGATTTTAATTCTGAAGCTGGTAAAAAGAAGATAGCGGAGATAAAAGCTACAGTTCTAAATCAGATGGCAGAAGACATCATTATTGCCGAGGAAGCCAAAAAAAGGAACATTTCCGTTTCTCAAAAAGAGCTTGATGATTCCTTTAATGATCTTATAAAAAGCAATGGCGGCGAAGAAAGGGTTAAGGAAAATTTAAATAAATACTATAGCGGGATGTCTCTTGCAGAATTTAAAGATCAATATGGAGATAAAATTTTAAGACAAAAACTGGC
Organism: Patescibacteria group bacterium; assembly: GCA_023473595.1. Classification (GTDB taxonomy): domain Bacteria; phylum Patescibacteriota; class CPR2; order UBA1875; family JAMCYV01; genus JAMCYV01. Next base: position 43,966 of record JAMCYV010000025.1, read on the forward strand.
GGAAGTGGTCGTTTCCGATCCTGCTCTTCTTATGGATGCCAAAAAGATAGCCGATGATGTTTTAGTTCAGGTAAAAAGCGGCGGAGATTTTGCGGTTCTTGCTAAAAAATATAGCCAGGATACTACGGCAGCTAATGGTGGCGACCTCGGGTTTTTCTCTAAAGGAAAAATGGTCCCCGAATTTGAAAAAGCGGCTTTTGCTCTTTCGGTTGGCCAGACCAGCGATCTCGTTAAAACCATTTATGGCTACCATATTATTAAATTAACCGAAGTAAAGGGCGATCAGATAAGGGCAAGCCATATTCTAATAAAAACTAAAGATTTCAATGACTGGCTTCAAGATCAGCTTAAAGCCTACAGCGTAAGAAGATATATAAAGTTTTAACTTCAAAATTCAAGTTTAAAAATCCCCTTAAAGGGGATTTTTTATTTACTAGAAATTGGTAGGAAGACTTACAAATCTCTCTTCAAAAATCTTTCATATTTAAGACCTTCTCATAATTATATGTCTCTTTAGAGCGGTTAATATCGGAATTGAAAATATGAAAACAATGGTAAGGAGGTGAGGCAAATGGCAGGCCAAAAAGGAAAAATGACTGTTCAGGAAGCTGGCCGAAAAGGCGGCAGGGCCACAAGTTCTACTCGAGGCCGAGAGTTCTATCAAGAAATTGGAAGAAAAGGCGGCCAAAGAGTCAGGTCTCTCATAAATAAAGGGAAAAAAGCAGGTAGGTAATTATTTGGCCAAATAATTAATGCATTAGGAAGGAGGAAATATGGTGGAAGAAAAAGGAAAAATGACTGTTGAAGAAGCCGGTAAAAAAGGCGGACAAAGAACGAGTGAAACCCATGGAAGAGACTTTTATTCTGAAATCGGGAAAATGGGTGGCTCAAAAGGCGGCCAGAGAGTCAAAAGACTGATAGAAGAAGGTAAAGAAAGGGAACAGCGATAATACTAATTAATCAAATAGGGAGGTGAATAATATGGCAGAAGAAAAAGGAAAAATGACTGTTGAAGAAGCTGGCCGAAAAGGCGGCCAGACCACAAGCTCTACCAGAGGTCGAGAATTCTACCAAGAAATCGGGAAAAAGGGCGGAAGGACGACTAGCTCGACTCATGGCCGAGAATTCTACCAAGAAATCGGGCATAAAGGCGGCCAAAGGGTCCGATCATTAATTGAGGAAGGCAAAGAACAAGAGAGATAATTAGTAGAGATTACTTTTCTAGGAAGGAGGAAATATGGCGGAAGAAAAAGGAAAAATGACTGTTGAAGAAGCCGGTAAAAAAGGCGGACAAATGACAAGCTCAACCCACGGAAAAGACTTTTATTCTGAAATTGGAAGAAAAGGCGGACAGAGGGGAGGTCGCAAAGGTGGCGAAACAACAAGTAAAAGATATGGTCACGATTTTTATTCTGAAATCGGGCATAAAGGCGGCCAAAGAGTCCGGGAGCTAATCAGCGAAGGCAAAGAAACTGAGATAGAAGAATAGGATTCAAAAAGGAAATGGAGTCTAAAAGGCTCCCTTTCCTTTTTGAATTTTAGAAATTTTTCAAAAATTGAGCAGTGTCTTCTTGCTCTTTCAGGGCCTCTTTAGCCGCCTTTTCAATAGGAATAAAAAATTGTGTCAGGCCGGCGTCGTCTTCAATAAGCGGTATTTTCTTCAAGGAATCTTTGGATATTTTTATATGTTTAAGGACAGTTTCGCACATTTTAGAAACCGTCTTCTCCCAGAAAATCTTTTGGAGAGAAAAAAGATCTTTATCTAAGCAAATTATCCTTTTATTATTTGATTTCATCCATTCTTTGATTAAAGGGACAGAAGCGCTGTTTAAATGTCCCTTCTTAAGGTCCTTTTCCCAGTCATGCATATCATCATTTATTTGGCGGGCGATAATGTAATTTTTTAACCATTTCGAGGTATTTTTTACCTCCTTTGAATTTTTGCCATAACCTAAAGAAAGAAGGATTGCAAGGGGCCCCAGTCCATGGCCAAGCGATTTTTCAGCCAAGATAGAATAGTCTTTATAATTTGGGAGCCTCTTTGGCAAAGTTAGGACTCCTTCTTTCAAATGAGTTCGGCAATTTTCTACCTCCCAAAGATTAGCAAAGTCTATTTTATCCATAATGCCTTTAAAAACTGGCATAAAATCTTTGTTTTCTACTGGTAAGCTGATAGAAATTACTGTTAGTTCCCTTAAGCAAATGTTTGCCAATGATAATTCCTTGGGTTTTCCTTCATCATCGAAAAAATCGTCATAAATAGTATAGGCAATCCAGCCATATAGATTAATAAGACCTAAATCGATCAGTAACTTTTTCTGTATTTTTTGTTTGTTGCCCAATGTCTGGCTGAAAAAGTAAGGCAGGAGGGCAATTTGATCGCCGAGTTCATGGGATTTTATTTCGTTTAAGGTCTTAAGGGCAATTTTTTTTAAAGCAGGCTCAAGACTTTGGAACTTTTTAGCAGCTTCTGAAAAGATTCTGTTTTTTAAATTTTCTGACTCTTCCGATTCTTTCTTTTCTACATTTGTTAATTTTTGGTATTTTAAAAGAGCTTCTAAAAAGAAAGAAGCAGTGAGGGCCGGCGATCCACCAAAAATTTTCCTGCCGTTATGATTTGACTCAATAATCAAAGGATAAGGCTTAAAAGAACTGTTTTTTAAGAGGTATGATATGCTTTTTTCAAGTTTTTTTGCCGGATAATTTAAGTTTAGAAGCGAGCTTATGGCAAGGGATGTGTCCAAAGGATTATTCCAATATCCATTCTTTTTCTTTTTGGCAAGATAATCTATTAATTTTTCTGAATTGCCTTTAAAAGATCTGGAAATAAAATAGATTACCGGATACTCGGAAGCATAATAAGGAGAGGAAAATTTACCTTTCTTTACTGCTTCTTCCATTAATTTAGTTAGATTAGGGAGAATGATTTCCTCAAGGGATAAAAAATAGGCGATATTGGCATTTACCGCTAGATCAATATCTTTCCAGCTTTTTCCAGCGTTTTTTGGGACTAACCAAGTATAATAAGGGCCTCCTTCTTTTACTTCTAAATTGGTAAGGAGATTTGCTATCTTTGCAAAAATATTCCCTTTAATAAGAGAGTTTTCAGCAAGAAAAAGACCGGAAAGAGCGCAGAAAGTATCATCCAAATCATCCGGATAGGGCATAGCCTCATATTCTTTAGAATCCTTAACCCAATAATTGAAAGACCAGTTTTTGCTTCTTTCGTTTAAAAGGAATCGGACAATTTTATTGTTCATTTCTTTTAATTTTTGCTCATCAAAAGGAGCGAGGGAAGCTAAAATAAGGCTAGCCGAAAAGGTTGTTTGTCTTTTAAGGGGTTTTTGAAAATCTCTGTTTTTGGAAGCGAAATCTATAAAGCTACCATTACTTTTTTGCTGTGAGGCTAAGAACTTTATCGCTTTTTCTTTTGCTTGATTTAAGTTTTTGGCCATTTTTCTTTATTAATTCCTTTTTCATTGGAAGCTCAATCTTAAAAACAGTTCCTTCTTCTTTATTGCTTTTTGCGGCGATAGTTCCAGAAAAGTCTTTTTCAATAATATTTTTAGTCATTGCTAGTCCGATGCCCATTCCTTTGCTTAAGTCTTTAGTAGTAAAGAAGGGATTAAAAATTTTCTCCAAATTTTTTTCCGGTATCCCTTGGCCAAAATCACAAACTTCCAAATTAATTTTATTTTTGGCTTTATAAAGTTTTATTTGGACGGTTTTTCCAAGCGAGCTTTTATGATAGGCATCGATGGCATTCGTTAAAAGATTAGTTATCGCCTGATGCAATTTCAAAGGATTGCCGAAGATTTTTATTCTCTCACCTTCGTTAAAAATCAATTTGACATTGGCTTTTCTCGCTTTATAAGAAAGAATTTGAATAGCTTGTTCGACTTCCTTGTTGATTAAAAAGTAAGTATTTATTTCTGTCTGCTGAACTTGTTTGCGTACAGCACTTATGAAGCTCTCCATCTTTTTTGTCGCTTGCAGAGCGAGTTTTAAATGAGGCTTAATGCTCTCGATTCTTTTGGAATCTTCTTGCCTCATTTGTTCGAGATTTAGAGAGACGGCTGACAAGGGATTTACTAGATCGTGAAAAATTCCGGAGGCTAGCCACCCGAATTCGGCAAAGTGGGCCATCTGGGCCATCTTTTCAAGCTGGGTTTTCTGAAGTTCTTTGGTTCTTTTTATAACCCTAATCTCTAAGAGGTCTCTTTCTTTCTTTAAAGCGGCTTCCGACTGGTGGGCCCTTTTCAAGGATTTTTCTATTTCCCTGTTGTATAGCCAAGAAATAACCGTGATAATTGACAAGGTAATGACAGCGACGATAACATCGCTAAAATCAGCGCTTCTGTTCCGCCAATAAGCGTCAGGATGATAGATAGAGATTGATTGGAGATATGACAAAATCAAACAATAGACAGAAATAGTAAAAGTAGTAATGACTGCTAACCGAGTGCCCATAAGTATGCCGGACATAACGATAATTAAAGAGTAAGTGATAAAGGCTTGAGGAAGGTCGGGACCCCAGACAAAAACGGTATAAGAGATAGGAGCTGTAAACATAAAGATCAGGATGTAACAGGCCCAGTCAATTTTTCCCTTCTTAGAAAGCCGGTAGAGAAAAACTAATATCCCGATAATTATAAGAGCGATCCGAGCGGGGATGCCGGGTACATGATGGAATCTGACAACATCAACAATAATCCTTAAAAGAGCAGCCGAAGCGAGGATAATTGTGCTTAATAAAATAACGTTTAGGATAAATTCACGACGCCTAATATCCTCCTTCTTTGAGCGAGGCTCTACTAATTTCCTAATCAGTTTTCTTGTTGGTAAAGGTATTTTCAAATCTTAAGGCTTATTGTTACTTCTTCCAACCCCAGGGAGAAGCAACAACGGCAGAAGATACGGTGAATGCCTCAAGAGTTTTATGATCGCGGGCTCTTTTGTCAGTAAGGACTTTTTCGAGCACTTTTTTCATAAATCCCTCCTTTTTATTATTAGTTCTCCCTTTACTTTAAATTATAAGTTGTTAAAGAAAAATTAAGAAAAGATAAACTATTTGGCCAAGTCCAACTTATAGCCTCGTCCGGGGATAGTATATAAAAGCTTTACTTGATTTTTTAAATGGATTTTCCGCCTCAAATTGGAAACATGGACCTCGATTGCGTTTGAGAAAAGATCGGCATTCATATCCCAGACATGCTCCATAATCATTCCTCTCGTTACAACGTTTCCTTTATTTCGCATAAGGTATTCCAAAAGCTCATATTCCTTTAAGGTAAGGTAAATTTTTTTATCGCCTCTTTTAAAGATTTGCTTTTTAGTGTCCAAAACTAAATTATCAATTTTTAAAATATCTCCCTTAGCTTCCTTCGGCCTTCTAAGAAGCGCTCTTATCCTTGCCAGAAGTTCGGCAAAAGAGAATGGCTTGGTTAAGTAATCATCGGCTCCGGTATTTAAAAAATCAACTTTGGTAGCGGATTCCGAAACGACAGAGAGCATTAGTATCGGCATATTCTGGCCGTCTTCTCGGATCTCTTTTAAGACCAAAAGCCCGTCTTTCTCCGGTAAATTCTTATCCAAGATAATGAGGTCATATTCGTTGGTGCAGGCATAATAAACGCCCTTTTCGCCATCGGTGGCGGTGTCTACTTCGAAGCATTCCGCTTCTAGCATATTTTTCAAAGATTTATTTAAGACTTTATCGTCATCAATGATTAAGATGCGCATTTTCACCTCCTTGCTTCTATATGATAATTGAATTTGTTCTTATGGTAAATGTTTTGGCTTAGGAAAATAGTAAATATGCAAGATCAGATCGGTAATCTTTTCTTCCTCCAAAAAAGAAGGTAGGTGATAGGTCCGATTAAAATAATTGAAATAACGTAAGTTCCGGAGCCAGCTGTTTTAAAAGTAGTACCGACAACTGCTTGAGTTAACAAATAGGCAATGATAATAACATTAAAAATCTGGTTTTCTTTTACAAGCGGAAATTCAGACTTTGTCTGGCGATCCCAATAAAAAAGACCCGTAAAAATTAAGATTAAAAGAAGGACAAAGCCGCCGGCCGGATTATTCAGGGGCCCGAGCTGGCTTTGCCAGAAAAGAAGAAGAGTCAGAAACAAAGCTAAAAAGACAAAAAACGGCCATTTGCTGCCTAATTTTTCTTCTTTTCTAGGAAGGAATTTACCGCCGAAGTAGAAAGGGAGAACGGTCGCCATTAGCCCCCAAGCAATAATCTGGACGGCGACAATAAACCAGTTAATTCCTAAAAAAAGCGGAGGAGCGGCGTAAAAACTGCGGTGAAGGAAACCCTCGACTACAAAGCCGAAAATGGCGCCGGCTAAGAAAAGCTGGCGGTCAGTTAGTTTAAAGGTTCTTATAGCGTTTTCGAGAGTTAAAATATATAAAAAATAGAAAAGAATTAAAACCCCCTGGGTGAGAAGCGTCGGTCCATGGGCAAAATACTCGCCGTTTAGAAAGATCGCAAGAGCCGTGATCAATAGTATTCTTAGAAATGAACGCAATTTGCCTTGCATAATTCAATTATAGCATTAGTGAGATACAAAGAATTCGCCGATAAGGAGTATAACAAACAAAGTCCCTATGGCAATGGACGGGTAAATTAAAAGAGCTCTTTCCTTTTGTTTAATAAAAGCGACCATTCCTGTAACAAATGCGGAAATACCGCAAGCCATACCAGTTAGCATTGAAAGGGAAAGGAACGGCCTTACAGTAATATCTTCTAAAATAGCCCCGGCCGGTACAGACTTATATAAAGTATTTGCCAAAAGTCCGCCGGTAAAAAATAATACCGGCATTGCGATGATGAGTAATATCGACCACTTGCCCAGTTTGCTCTTAGGGAAAATAGTTGCCATAAGATAATTATAGCATTATTCATTTAAATGATTAAAAAGCGAAAAGCGCCTCACCGGATAATATCCGTATATTGGCGCTTAAGGCGGTCGTTGGGCAGCTAGCTCATGAGATAGCTGGCATAGGCGCGCTCTATTAGCGCGCGTTCGCTTGGGCTCATTTGAATCCTATAGTATGAGCCTCGAAGCAGCTCTCCGACTACCTCGCGAGCTCGGTTTTCAGTCCCTTTCGCGCTTGGCGAATCGAAGATCAAATGATCCCTTTCGGCTTGGTCCAGCAAGCTGTCTATGAGGTGACCAGGGAGACCAGCATTCCCCGCCGCCTCTCTGATTTCAGAGGTGCACATTATCGCTCCTTTCAGCTCATAAAGTAGTGCTGAAGCTCACAGACGATTGTCATGTGAGCATCAGGGCCCATCGAGATGCCGGCCGTGATAAGTCTCTGGACTGCTTCTTGGGCACGACTGTTTGCAGGTGCTTCCGACTCGGAACCGAAGAAGGAGTGATCAGACTCAGCGTTGCTAAGCATCTTTTCGATCAAGTGCTCGGGGACTCCGGCGGCTTCTGCTGCCGCTCTGACTTTCTTCAAACTGCCTTCCATTTCTAATCCTCCTCTGTAGGAATAACTGATTTCGCTTATTATATAATAATTTTTATGCTTTGTCAATCTTTCTTAAATCGGTCTTATCCAGGGTCCAGACATCTTGGACACTTTTAGCTGAATCATTAAGAATGGAAGGAGTTAAAAGTGGATATCAAGATGACAGAAAAGCAATTAAAGATCTATGGAGCAAGACTTAGATTAGCTTGGT
>JAMCYV010000018.1 GCA_023473595.1 Patescibacteria group bacterium
TAAAAGAATACTTACCTTATTATCTAAAAGAATTCCAAGCTAGGTTTAACCATAAAGAGTACTTTGATAATCCATTAAGTTACCTTAAAATATCATTAAAGGTTGTTCCAAGTTCTTTACTTTAACCTAAACTTTATGTCATCCTGAACTTGCCTGCCCGGCCGAATCCCGATCTTGTATCGGGAGAAGGCGGGATTCAGGATCTATTGGTATAGATTCCGGTCCGATGACTCCGACGAGTATCGGACTCCGTCGGAGATCAACCGGTTATATTTTTAATAGATTAGTCCGGAATAACAGTTTAAGTAGCAATATCGCGCTTCTTAAACCAAAAGGCAGCTAAGACTGTTGAAACAAAAGCGACTAGAAGGAAAATCCAAACTCCCAGCCAATCAATCTTTCCTTTAACCAAAACTTCACTCGGATTGTAATAATGAAAGAAAGAGAAATATTTCAAATCTTTTAAGTTATCCTTTAAGACAGCGATAATATTTAAGACATACATTAAGATTAAAATCCCGGAAGTCGCTAGATAAACCTTCCCTTTTTCACTGAAAATACTTGAGAAAAGAACCCCCAAGCTGTAAACTGCCAAACCAAAGAGAAAAGTAATGCCGGTAACTTTAAGAAAATTGCCAGATTTGATTGAAAAGTCAAAAATTTTAGCCATTGGAATAACAGAAAGGATTGAAACACCAATGAAAAGCGCTAAGTAAGAGAAGCCGGCAATGTATTTGGAAAGAAAAGCTTTGAGGCGAGAGATCGGCTGGGCCAGAAGTATTTCTACTGTTCCTTTTTCAATTTCGCCAGCGATCGCCCACCCGGCAAAGGAGACCGCGAAAGCGATAACCATTATCGGGACGACCATACTGAAAAATTCGGTAGATATGTAGCCTTCAAAAGTTCCCAAGGTATTAATATCGAGACCGAAAGCTTTCATTAGCCCCTCGGGAAGCATTTTCGCCATATCTTCATAAGTCTTGTCCATCTTTTGGATTGAGGGATAGAGAGCAACATACATCAAAAGAAATCCTAAAGCAGCGCTCGTATAGGTAAAAAGTGCATTTTTTTTATCTTTAAGCGTTCGTAAAACCACTGCAAACATTAAAGAAGCTCCTTTTCTAACTCATTAATCGCCTGGTCCATAAATTTAACTTTTTCTTCTACTCTCTTGCGGCTTTCGTCCAAAACCAAGCCTTCATAGGCATTCTTTCGGAACTTTTTAAAAACTTCCAAGAATTCCTTAAGCGATCCTTTACCCATCCAATCCCAGGCTCCGATCGAAAGCCGGACAATGCCGGTAGCCCCCAAAAAATCGATCAGGTCGGCATCATGGACTAAAATCGCTTCATTGGATTCTGGCTTTGCTGAAGAAATATGATGCAAAATTGCTTCTTGAACAGTTGGGATTTTTTCGGCCGGAAAACCGATAGTTGGCAAAAACTCACCGGCGATTCTTGCCGCATCTTCCCAATGTGGTTCATCCTCGCAAACATCGTGCAAAAATGAAGCAGCATAGAGAATATCATCGTCATATTTAAGTCCTAAGCTTTTGGCAATATTATAAATTCTTTCAAAATGATCAATGCCGGCCGCGACCTCGCCTTCTAACTTTTCGGCAGCAAATTTTTTAATCTCTTCTTTCATTATTTCCTCCCGTAAAATTCAAGGAAAACTTCTTCCAAGGTCGCATGGGTAACCTCTAAATCCCGCAGTTTCATAGCGCTCAAAACTTTGATTACCGGATTTAAATCTCCTTTTATCTTAAGTAAAAGCTCATTATCCTCTCTTTTTAAGACCTCAACATCCCGTCCAAAATCGATTTTTTTCGGTTTTTCATCAAAGTAGGCGTTCACAAGATGCATTTTCTTTTCACCGATGTTTTCGATTGTTTCGACTGCCACTAATTTTCCGGTTTTAATGATTGCTACCCGGTCGCAAATCTTTTCAACTTCCGCCAAATTATGTGAAGACATGAAAATAGTCGTTCCTTTTCTCTTAAAATCCTCTAAAACCTCATAAAAGCTATTCTGAAGCAAAGGGTCGAGACCAACCGTTGGCTCATCCAAAACCAGGATTTTCGGCTCGCTCATAAGAGCCAGAATAAGGCCAAGCTTCTGCTTATTCCCTGAAGAAAGGTTTTTAACCTTGATCTTAGGATTATATTCAAACTTTTTACAGAGTTCATGAGCAATCTTTGATTTCCCTCTAATCTTCTCGATAAATTCGATATGATCATTGCCGGTCCATTTGTCATAAAGCTTGATGTCGCCCGAGATAAAACCAACTTTTTCTTTAATAGCAACAGAATCAGCCTGTGAATCTAACCCGGCAACCACAATCTTGCCTTCAGTCGGCCGTTCAAAATCCATGAGGCATTTGATAGTCGTCGATTTGCCGGCGCCGTTCGGCCCCAAAAACCCCAAAATCTCTCCCTTATCAACATTAAAAGAAATACCGTCGACAGCCTTCACCTTGCCGAAGTATTTTTTGAGTTTTTTAATTTCGATTGCCGCAGCCATGGAAAATATTATAGTCCAAATAAAACTAGCAAACAACAATTAGGACAATGCGGAAAAAAATGAGTCGTAATCCTTTTTCCGACAATCAGTTTGAAAAAAGAACAATCAAGTGAACGAACGTACAAAAAATGACTTTCCGGAATC
>JAMCYV010000022.1 GCA_023473595.1 Patescibacteria group bacterium
CTTTTTCAATTTTGTTTTCACTGGGGATTTTAGTTAAAATACTCATGGAACAGGTCCTCCTTATTTGTTGTGCTTATTTTAGCACGGGATCTGTTCCAACTGCTTTACTTAGACCAAAGTTTAGCGCCTTGACAATAGCTAGTCATAAAAGTTAAGCTATAGATAAGAAAAATAAAAGAAAGGAGGGGAGAAATGTCTTTACTAAACCTAGTAGCTTTGGCAGAAGAGACTTATGATACAACAAATGCTGATGCCGCGGCGGCAGCCGTCGTTACCGGCATCGGAGCATTCTTTATGATCTTTATGCTAATAGCTGTCGTAATAGGAATCTTTACCTTGTGGATGCTCATTGACTCTATTATCAGGCAGGATGCGGACTTTCCGCAGGGCCAGCCAAAGATTATGTGGATTCTTCTAATTCTTTTTATTCCATTTGCTTCCATTGCCTACTTCTTTATGGTAAAAAGAGCTGGGAAGAAGGCTCCGGCTGCGGCGCCTGCACCAGAAGCACCAAAGGAATAATTTTGTTTTTTAAAAGATCCCCCGGCTGGGGGATCTTTTAGTATTTCTTGTCATTTGTTAGAATACATTTATGCTTAAAGCTTTCATTTTGGGACTTATTGCTGGTTTAGCTCTTCTTCTAGGGGCAATATTTGGCCTAGTTTTTAAACCATCTAAAAAAATTGCATCCCTTATTATGGCTTTTGGGAGTGGTGTTCTTATTTCAGCCCTGGCTTTTGATCTCATGGAAGATGCATACTTAAAAGGAGGAATAATTCCCATTTCTCTCGGTTTTCTTTTAGGGGCTGGAGTTTTTGTTTTCGGTGATTATCTTTTAGGGAAAAGAGGCGGTCACTATAGAAAACATTTAAAGATTGAAAGGAGCGGTTACAGCGGTGAAGCCAATAGTATGGCAATCGCCTTGGGAGCGCTTTTAGACGGCATCCCTGAATCAGCGATGATCGGGATCGGTCTTCTTACCGGTGGCAGTACTGGGATATTAATGTTTTCGGCTGTTTTCTTATCAAATATTCCGGAAGGAATTTCCGGAGTTTTTGGGATTTCTCATGCCAAGAAAACCCGAAGATTCATTTTTACCCTATGGATTTTAATAGCACTTGTCTGCGGCCTTGCTGCTCTTATAGGCTTTAAGTTTTTAGCCAGCTCTTCCGGGGCAACCTTGGCTCTGGTCTCGGCTGTCGCCGCCGGATCCATCTTGGCTATGATTTCTGATACTATGATTCCGGAAGCCTTTGAAGAGGGTGGGGTCTTTGTCGCCCTTTCTACCGTCTGCGGCTTTCTCTCGGCATTTATTATTTCAAGATTAAGTTAGAATGGAAAAAGAATTAATATTTGAACTTATTTATCAGATTACCTCTTTAGAATCGTTATCTAAATTAGACGAAATATGCTCAAAAATATTTAAATTGGGGATTGAACATTTGAATAAAGCTTATAAATTGTTAGAGACTGACAAGGAAGAAGGTAAAAAAGAGTTTTATGTAGGAGACACTTATCTTTTAACTCTTGACCAAATTTTTGGAGAAAGACTAGGTCCTGTTATGCTAAATGCAAGGCTGAAAAGGCTAGGGATCAATGAACTTGAATTTATCACTAAGATAGACCAGGGAAAAGAAGAAGAAATTGACCCTAAACTAAAGGAACTTGTAGAATATTATAAACTTCTCAAGAAATGGAAACAGGCTTGCTGGGAGCCAGGCGAAAAAGTATTAGAAATAAAAAGAAAGTTAGAAAATAAATGAGTTTACTTGAGATTTCAGTCATATTTTTTGGAAGCATAATGAACATTGGCTATTTTGTCCAAGCATGGAAAATGTTCCAGACCAAATCAGTAAACGATGTCTCACCCCTCTCTTTCTCAGTCTTTTTAATCGGAAATATCGTCTGGTGGGCCTACGGGATCTCTCTTAAAGATTTTCCTCTAATCCTAAGTGCTGCTATTGGAACTATAGGCGCAGGGCTTGTTGTTCTTCTTTACTTTGTTCATTGGGAAGAGGAAAGGCATCATGAGATAAAGAGGAAATTGGAAGAAAAAAAGGCAAAGTCTAAGCTAGCTACTCATTAGTTTAATAAAAAAGTCTTGACAGTATAATTCTTTTTGATTTACTATGTGTTTGGAGGACGCAAAGGCTTATGGACATGAAGAATCCTAAATACAAAAATCAAGGAATCCATGTTGATATGGTGGTTTTTACGGTCGATGATAAAAAGATCAAGACATTGCTTGTCCAAAGAGGCCGCAAGCCTTTTGTAGGGGAATGGATTCTGCCCGGAGGGGCCGTTTACAACGATGAATCAGTTGATTTTGCAGCCGAAAGAGAATTAGAAGAAAAAACAGGCTTAAAAGATCTCTATCTAGAGCAGCTTCATACTTTCGGGAATCCCAAAAGGGATCCTAGAAAAAGGATGGTCTCAGTTGCCTATTTAGCTTTAGTAGATAAGAAAAAGGTCTCTATTTTGCAAAAAACGTCTAAAACCTTGGATGCCAAATGGTTTGATATCAAAAAGCTTCCAGATCTTGCTTTTGACCATAAAGAAATCGTAAGGCTAGCAGTAAAAAGTCTTAGAAAAATGCTTATTTACTCGAATATTGCCTATACATTGCTTCCCTGCCAATTTACACTTCCTGAACTTCAGGGAGTGTATGAGATTATTTTAGGAGAGAAGTTTGATCGCCGGAATTTCCGCCGAAAATTCTTGAATCTAGGCTTAATAGAAGCAACAGGTAAAAGAGAGGAAGGGATGGCTAATCGTCCAGCAAATCTCTATCGTTTTAAAGCTAAAAAATATAAGGCGGTAGACATTTTATAATTTAACTTTTTTTTAGAAAGGGTTTGCGTCAATATGACAGCACTGGTTAATAGCAAGATCTTAAGAATTATCGTTGAGGGTCCTGATTGCTCTGGTAAGTCCACATTGGTGGAAAGGTTAAAAAACTCTTTAAGATGGGATTCTAAATATCTAAGACACAAGGAAGGTTATCAATTTACAAGATATTTAAAGGAATACGCAAGCCAGGAACATACCGTATTTGACCGAGGACATTTTTCTGAAGAGGTTTATTCGAAAATGTGGCGAGGGGGCTCCCCCTTTCATAAAAAAGAGAAGCAAATTTTAGACAACCTAGTGAATTATAAGAGAATTGTTATCTTTTGCTGCCCTACTTTAAAAGAGATTAAAAAAAGATACCTTGCTCGAGGATTTGAACAACAAATCAGTTTGGAAGAACTCAAACGTTCAAGAGAACTTTTTATGAGATACTTTAAAAGTATTCCTCATATAACTTATAAATCAGAGAACTATAAGGAGCTTGAGTCTTTGATTAAAAAAATAAAAAAGGAGGTTGAATGAAACTTTATGTTATCCCAGTAGGTTACCTTTGCAATGCTAGTTGCCCCTATTGTATAACAAAGGCAATAAACTCAAGGAAAAAAGAAGGCTTTTTAAAAATTAAGACTTTAAGAGGAATTTTAGACGAAAAAAAATTTGAAAAGATTGAGATAACTGGCGGAGGCGAGCCGACTTTGCATCCTAAGATCCAAGAAATTATTGATTTATGTACCGAGAATGCCCCAACGCAGATGTATACCAATGGGACCTTTAAGAAAATTAATAACCTGGGAAAGTTGTATTACCTTTGTATCTCTAGAGCTCACTATAAAGATCTAGAAAACCAAAAGATAATGGGGATTAGTTATGAGCTAGATAATATTTTAAAGATAAAAGTACCAATCAAATTTTCATTAATCTCGCATAAATCGGGTATCGGCACTTCTAAAGAAGTTCTAAATTACCTTAATTGGGCTAAAAACAAAGCAAAAAAAGTAGTGATTAGGCAACTCTTTGAAGAACCAAACGAGATTTATGGAGATTATTATGAAAAAGAATTTATTTCAACTGACGAGATCTTTAAAGAATTAGAAATAAAAGATTTTAAGTTTACTAACCAGGGAAATAGGTTGATTGATTACCATGGATTAGAAGTTGAATTTGAATGTCGAGATTGCTCTCAAAACGAAGGAGCACCGGTTCTTTATTCAGATGGAAAGTTATATGAGGGGTGGGGAGAGATAGCATGATTTTAACGGGTTCTGAGATTAAGAAGCAAGTAGAAAATCACAGAATTCATATCTATCCTTTCAACGAAGAATTTTTAAACCCAAACAGTTACAACTTTCGGCTCGGTAAAATCCTTAAGGTATATAAATACCCTATTTTAGATCCCAAAATTGAAAACGAATTTGATGAAATAATCATTCCTGAAGAAGGATATATATTAAGGCCAAACCAGCTTTATCTAGGTCATACAATTGAAGAAATGGGCTCCAACTTTTATGTACCGATTATGCAGGCCAGAAGCTCGGTTGGGAGATTAGGCCTATATATTTACCTTAATTCCGGGCTTGGTGATTTGGGATTTAAGAGACAATGGACTTTGGAACTACATGTCATTCATCCTTTAAAGGTTTATCCAGGGATGAAAGTCGGTCAAATGCTTTTTTGGAAGACTCTTGGGAAGATTAAATTATACGAAGGGAAATATCAAAATGCAGTTGGACCGGAAACCAGTAAAATCTGGAAAGATTTCGGATAATTTCTTTTATCATATTGGCTCTAAATAATTAAAGGATATTGATAATATAATTTACTTATGACAATACAAATCGGGACTTCGGGATTTTCATATGAGGATTGGGCTCAAAAGTTTTACCCAGCCGAGCTTCCAAAAACAAAATGGCTAGAATACTATGCCCAAAATTTTAATACGGTTGAATTAAACTCTCCTTTCTACCGTTTGCCGAGTGAAAAAAGCTTTCAGAAATGGCATAAAGAGACACCTGCCGGATTTCATTTTGCTGTTAAAGGGAACCGGTATCTTACTCATGTAAAAAGGCTTAAAAATTCCGAAGATTCGATTAACCTCTTTTTTAAAAGAGCTTTGAATCTTAAAGAAAAATTAGATGTCGTTCTTTGGCAATTGCCGCCGAATTTTAAAGCGAATGCAGAAAGACTAGAAAAATTTTTATTCGAGGCTAAAAGATTTAAAATTTGCCAGGCAATCGAATTCAGAGACCAAAGCTGGTTTAAGGAACCGATTTACAAGATATTAAAGAAATACAATGTGTCAGCAGTAATTGCTGATTCTCCACTTTTGCCAAAGATAGAAATCTTGACCGCTGATTTCATTTATATCCGTTTTCATGGTGCAAAGATCCTATATAGTTCCAATTACTCTGATAAGGAGCTCCAAGAGTGGGCTTATAAAATAAAAGCTTGGTCAAAAAATCGAGACGTCTTCATTTATTTTAACAATGACTACAACGCCTATGCAGTTAAAAACGCCCTTTATCTTAAACAATTATTAGAGAAATAATAGTGCTCTTGCTAAAATAATGATATGAAAGTTGGCAATTTATGGCGGAATACATTTATGAAAGCGCTTTTGGTAATTTGGGGTTTTGTTGGTATTTTAGGCGTTTATTTTTTCTTTACCACCGCTAATACCCAAAAAACAGCTTCTGAGCCAACCAATAGGATAATTACAAAAGAAGAAATTGCTAACTACCTTAGCCTTTTTTCTTCAGAAAGATTTTCATTTAGTGAAAAAGAAAAAGTCCGAAAAGAAATAAAAAATCTTTTTCAAGGTTTTGGTTATCAAGTGTCTGAACAAAAGATAGGAAATTATATAAATATAATCGCAGAAAGAAAAGACAGCGGTGACTATACATTGGTAGCTGCTCATTACGACACAGTGAAAGGAACTCCGGGAGCCGATGACAACGGCTCGGCGCTTTCTGTTATGATGGCGGTTGCTAAAAATTATAATGGCAATAATGTAAAATTTGTCGCTTTCGATGGGGAAGAAGATAATTTCGTTGGAAGCAAGTATTTTGCAGAGAGTGAAAAGCTGCCGAAGCTCATGATTTCTTTGGAAATGAACGGCTATTACTCTGACAAAGAAAATAGCCAAAAAGTTCCAGATTTTTTCAACATTTATTACCGAGGCCTTTATAATCGTTTAAAAAAAGATAATTTTAAGGGTGATTTTATCTCTTTAATCTGCGATGAAAAGTCTTTAGAAAGCTGCAGCAGGTATGAAAGATTATCTAGCAACATAAATCTAAAGGTTTATTCGATAAAGTTACCAAGCATTTCTTTTGTAAAAGCCAGATTTTTGGATCTTTTTAGAAGTGATCATACTCCATTTGTTGAAAAAAATATTCCTTCTATAATGATTACTGACTCATCTAATTTTCGAAACCCCAATTACCATAAAACCACAGATACAAAAGAGACGCTTGATCTCAATTTTATGGAAAAACAAGCTAATGTTTTAATAAACTTTCTTGGGATAAAATAGAGTTAAGTTATGCAGAAAACTTCGATTAAAATTGTTAAAAAATTAAGAGAAGCCGGATATGAGGCCTACTGGGCCGGAGGTTCGGTCAGGGATATTTTAATGGGTCGAGAACCGAAAGATTACGACATTGTAACTTCGGCTAGGCCTCATGAAATTGAAAAACTCTTAAAATATACTATTCCTGTTGGTAAAAAGTTCGGTGTTATCTTAGCAGTAGTTGGCGAACATCATTTCGAGATTGCAACTTTCCGTTCTGATGCCGCTTATACGGATGGCCGCCGGCCGGATGCTGTCTACTTTAAGACTGCCAAAGAAGATGCCTTAAGACGGGATTTTACCATAAATGGAATGTTTTATGATCTTTTAAAAAAAGAAGTCTTAGATTATGTTGGCGGTCAGGAAGATCTTAAAAAGAAGATTTTAAGATTTATCGGCAATCCGGATGAAAGGATCAAAGAAGATAATTTAAGAATTCTTAGGGCCATTAGATTCAAAAATGCGCTGGAATTTTATTACGCTCCCAAAACTTTCCAAGCTATTCGAAAAAATGCCAAGCTCATTATCAATGTCTCGGCAGAGCGAATCAAGGAAGAATTGGATAAAATTTTAAAATTAAAGGGGAGAGAGACGGCTGTAAGGGAGCTGGAGGCAGCCGGAATTTTAAAGATGATTCTCCCAGAACTTTTAGAGCTAAAAGGGGTGAGACAGCCGGAAAAGTACCATAAGGAAGGCGACGTTTACGAACATACTTTAGAATCTATTGCCAACCTTCCCGAAAAAGTTTCCGGAGAATTGGCCTGGGCCATCCTTTTGCACGACATCGGCAAAGCGGACACCTTTAAAGTAAAAGATAGGATTCGCTTTGACGGCCATGCCGAGGTTGGGGCAGAGATTGCCGATAAAATCATGCGAAGGCTGAAATTTTCCAATACCGAAAGGCAGCATATCATCTGGCTGATCCATCACCATATGATTTTGGGGAATATCCCCAAGGCTAAGCCCAACCGGCAGGCATTTTGGTTCCATCAGCCGCTTTTCCCAGAGCTTCTTGAACTTTTGAAAGCCGATGCATTGGGTTCAAAACCTAAGGATTTGAGCCTTTATAACAAACTTAAAGCATTGGAAGAGAAAAAACACAAGATTCTTCCAAAGCCGAAAAGACTTCTTACAGGGAATCAAGTGATGAGGATTTTTAAAATTCCCGAAGGGCCAGAAGTTGGCCGACTTCTCGATGAAATCCATGAAGCCCAGCTCGATCATAAGATAGAGACCAAAGAAGAAGCGATAGAATTTGCAAAAAAATTATTAAAAAAATGAATCACGAGTTTTTAGACCATCCGTCAGACTTAAAAATAAAAGCGGTTGGAAAAAGTAAAGAAGAGGTTTTTCAGAGCTTAGCCGAAGCCGTAGCTGAATATCTTTTACAAGAGAAACCGAGTGCAGAAGAAGAAAAGTCGTTTGATATTGAGCTAAAAGCAAACGATCTTCTTGGCCTTTTGATCCAGTATTTAAACGAAATTCTTTTCCTAACCGAGACTGAAGGCGCTATTTTTGCGAAAGTAAGATTTGAAGAATTAGAGGATGATTATCTTAAGGCAAAGGCTTATAGTAGCGGGCAAAGACCGAAAGAGCAGATAAAATCGGCGACATATGAGTCGGAAATTAAAAGGATAAGTAAAGGTTTTCAAGCAGTGGTATTGTTTGATATTTAATTCAGTAGCACAGTAGACAGTAGCCCTCCTTCGCCAAGGCTACGGACGGGCAGGCATGTAGCAAGGTTTCGTTGCTATCCATTCGGCCCTTCCTTGTGTCATTCCCGCGTAGGCGGGAATCCAGAAAGCAAAAGCTGGATCCCCGGGTCAAGCCCGAGGATGACAATTTAGATTATTCTAACCATATCATGGATGACAAATGGCCAATGGCAAATAACTAATGACGAATGGCAATCGAAAGAAAAGACATTAAGAAAATAAATAGCTATCTCTGGGAAATTCCGGCGACTTTTAGGAAAGATATGAAAGTGCCAGCCAGGTTTTATGCAAATGAAAAATTTTTGGATAAGGTTCTTGAAGAGAGAGCTCTTGAACAATTGATTAATACAGCGACTTTGCCTGGGGTTCAGAAATACGTTCTTGCGATGCCAGATATTCATGAAGGCTATGGCTTTCCGATAGGCGGGGTGGCGGCTATGGATCAAAAAACGGGTATGATTTCTCCCGGAGGGGTCGGTTATGACATAAATTGCGGCGTCCGTCTCCTTAAAACAGGAATATCTTTTAAAGATGTCGAGGGCAAAAAACATGACTTCATGGCGAATCTTATGCGCTCAATACCGGCAGGATTAGGCCGCGGCGGAGCGGTTAGAGTTTCCTTTGATGAATTGGATAAATATTTAGAAAAAGGGGCTTCTTTTGCAGTTGAAGAGGGGTTCGGTTTTAAAGATGATTTAGAAAAAATTGAAGAAAATGGTTGTCTAAGACAGGCAAGTCCAGCTAAAGTAAGCGATCGAGCTAAGAAAAGAGGTATTGGTCAGCTGGGGACTTTGGGGTCGGGAAACCACTTCCTAGAGCTCCAAAAAGCAGAAGAAGTTTTTGACCAAGAAATTGCAGAAAAACTAGACATTAAAAAAGATGAAATCTTCATTATGATTCATACCGGTTCTAGAGGACTCGGGCATCAAACAGCCTCTGATTATATCGAAGTTATGAGGCAAGCAATGCAAAAGTATAAAATCTCAATCCCTGATCCGGAACTTGCATGTACGCCGTTTAATTCCCCAGAAGGTCAGGATTATTTCGAAGGCATGGCAGCTGCTGCTAACTTTGCTTGGGCAAACCGGCAAATTATTACAGAACTGGTTCGAAGAGATTTCAGCCGAATATTTAAAATTCCGAAAGAACAAATTTCCTTAATTTACGACGTTGCTCATAATATTGCTAAGATAGAAGGAGATTTAGTAGTCCATAGGAAAGGGGCGACGAGAGCTTTCGGTCCCAATAATTCTGCAGTGCCGAAAATTTATCGGGAAATCGGCCAACCGGTTATTATTCCCGGAAGCATGGGGACAGCATCTTATTTTCTCCTCGGGACAAAAAAAGCTGAAGAAGAGACATTCGGCTCTAATGCTCATGGGGCTGGCAGGGTGATGAGCCGCCACAAAGCCAAAAGGAAAATCCAAGGTGGGATTTTAAAAAAAGAGCTTGAGGCCGAGGGGATTACCATTATGGCCCATTCGAAGCCTGGTCTGGCCGAAGAAGCTCCTTTTGCTTATAAAAATATTGAAGAAGTAACAGATATTATCGCTGAATCAGGGATCTCCAAAAAGGTTTTAAAGCTTAGGCCGATAGGGGTTTTAAAGGGCTAGCTTTTGGCTTAGAATAAACATATGAAACTAGGTACTAATGTTTATGTCAGAAAAGACGGCAAGACTTTGATGCTTTTTAGAAATAAAAAGCAAAATGATTTTCATCAAGGGAAATGGGTCCCAATAGGGGGTAAATTGGAAAACCATGAAAGCCCAGAGGAATGTGCCATTCGTGAGCTTAAAGAAGAAACCGGCTTAATTGCAAAAAATGTTAAATTTAAAGGAATTTTAACTTTTCCGGCTGATATAGAAAGTATTGATGGCGGTGAATGGATGCTTTTTGTTTTTGTTATAAACGATTTTTCTGGTAGGCTGATTAACACTTATGAGGGGGAACTCAAATGGATCGAAGAATCGAAGCTTAAAGAGATTAATATGTGGCCTGGCGATCAGTTGAGTCTCAATTGGCTAGAGCAGCCAAAGTTTTTCTCTGCTAAGTTTATATATAGAAATGGTGAGTTCAAAGAACACACCGTTAATTTTTATTAGCCTATGACTTGGTATTTATTAGCTTTGCTTTCGGCAGTTTTTATCGCTCTAACCGAATTTACAGAGAAAAAAGCGCTAACCAAAGAGCATGCTTCCGCTTTTCTCACAGTTTCTTCGTTTATCATCCTTATTTTTTCTTTGCCGCTTTTACTAACTGGCAAGATCCAAATAGTCACAGGTCCAATGCTTGGCCTGATATTTTTTAAATCGGTTCTAGCTGTTCTCGCCATCACTTTTACCACTATGGCCTTAAGACATATGGAAGTCTCGGAATTTTCGCCGCTTCTTAACTTAAGCCCTCTTTTTCTTCTTGTTATCTCTGTCTTTTTTCTTGGCGAAAAAGTCTCTAATTTTCAATCCCTAGGCATCGTCCTAATTGTTCTAGGAACTTATATTCTAGAATTCAAGCAAACTTTAAAATCACCCTTTGAAAGGATAAAAAGCGATAAATATATTCATTTGCTTCTTCTGGGGGCTGTTTTTTTAAGCCTTACTGCGGCTTTGGACAGGGTTATTCTTTTGAAATCTATAAATGTTGAGACATTTTATCTTTATCAAAGAGTTTTTATAACAGCACTCTTCGTTATTATCACTTTTTATTTCTATGAAGGGATGAAAGACATCAAAGAAGTTACCAAGCGTTCCTTTATGATTGTTCTCATCCCTAGCGTTTTATATGCGGTCGGAGATTATATTTATTTTATGGCAGTGGCAATGCCGGCTGCTCTTATCGCTCTTATTATTCCTATCAAGCGTACTTCAAACCTAATTACGACGATGATGGGAGGGGAATTATTAAAAGAAGAAAGGGTTTTACAAAAAAGCTTGGCTTGTATCATTATGCTTTTAGGAGTTGTACTTATCATTTTAAAATAAATTACTGAAGAATTTGCTAAATCATTTTTTATTTCAAAAGTTTAAAATCTAACCATGCGACAGCCAATGAGACTTTTTATCGGGGTCAGTCTTCCGAATCATGTGACTGATGTTATCGACAGCTTCAAAGAAGCATATGTTCAGTATGATTTGGACAAACTTGAGGCTAGATGGGTCCCTAAAAACAATTTCCATATTACTTTGCTTTTTCTAGGAGAAGCTGATTCTTATAAACTAGATCAGGTTCTAGAAGTGGTGGAAAAAGTCGCTAAAAATTTAAATTCGTTTCAAGCGAAAACAGGCGGCTTAACTATTCTTTCTAATTTTAAATATCCCAAAGTTCTGGCTCTAGAAATCAAAGAGAATAAAAATCTTTCGGCTTTGCAAAAGGCGCTTTTAGATGAATTTAATAAAAAAGATTACGTTTTTGAGAATAAAAAGTTTGTTCCCCATATCACTTTGGGCCGATTTAAAAGAAGAGTCAGAGATTTAAAAAGTACCTTAAAAGAACTAAGAGAACCGCCAGAGCAAGAATTTGAAATTTCAAGTTTTGAGGTCCTAGAAACGAGCTACAGCAACGGTGAGATTAAATATTTGCTTCATAAAAGGATAAAATTTGGGTAAGCCCTTGATTTTCTAAAAACAAAAGCTTTATAATAAGTTTTAGATAAATAAAGGAGGGAAAATGAACTTTAATAAGAGATTAATTATTTTACTTTCAATACTCTTGGTTCTTGTTTTTGGTACTTTAGGCGGCATTTATTTTTATTGGACTAGATACTCGAGGCCTATTGCTAGAAATGTTTTAACCGAGAAAGAACACTTGAGAGTTGCTGCTCTTATGGAACCAATTGGTATTTATCCAGAACCTTTCGGTGATGTAAGCGAAATTATTTCCCATGCGGTAAATTCTCAAGTTTTTGAGCCTTTGGTAACTTTAGACAACGATTTTAAGCTTAAGCCAGTGCTAGCAGAAAGTTGGGATAATCCCGATAATCTAACATGGCGCATCTATCTAAAAAAGAATGTTAAGTTTCATAACGGCGATTCATTTACTGCTGAAGATGTAAAAGCAACTTTAGAAGCATCAAAAAAAGATAAATGGGTTCAGGCCCAAGACCTTGATCAAGTATCTGAGATTAAGGTAGTAAATCCTTATACTATTGAGCTAAAGACTAAAAGTCCTTATCCGATTTTGATGAACAAATTGAGCTTTTTCTTTATCTTGCCCAAAAGTGTAATAGCGGAAGGCAAAGTGACCGAGAAACATATCGGCACAGGAGCTTTCAAATTTGTAAAGTATGAACAAGGCAAAGAACTTGTCTTTGAAAGAAATGACAACTGGTGGAGCGAAAAACCTAAAGTCAAAAAAGTTACCTATAAATACCTTTCAGATCCTGAAGAAGCGGCTAAAATGATAAAGGATGGGGAAGCAGACGCAATGGAATCTGTAAACCCAGCTTTAGCTAAAGAAGCAAATAAAGATAGTAAGCTCAAAAATAGCATTAAATTTCTTGATTACGGCGTAAAGTACATAGGCTTAAGTGTTTATCAGGAGAAATCCCCTTATATCGAAACCGAGAAAAATCCTTTTAAGGATAAAAGGGTCAGAGAAGCAATCGCTCTAGGAATTAACTTGGATGAAATGATGCAGGAAGCAATCCTAGGCGATGGAGAGACTGCATCCCAAATGGTTCCTAAGGACATTTTTGGTTATAATCCGAGTATTCAGCAAACAGCTTATAACCCTGAAAGAGCTAAATCACTTCTTAAAGAAGCTGGGTATCCAAACGGATTTACGGTAACTATGGATATTCCAGTGCCAAGAGAAGCAGACGGGCAAGCTTTGGTAAAACAACTAAAAAATATAGGGATTACCTTAAAGCTAGCCTTAATGGATGACCCAGCAACTGGAATGAAAAAGTTAAGCCAGAAAGATACCGGTATGTACTTTATGGGCTTTGGTTGTGATAGCGGAGATGGTTCTGAACTTTTTGAACAGCTTGCTTATTCTAAGAGCGACTATAATTATACAGGCTATAACAATAGCGAGGTAGATAGACTAACTGATCTAGCAAAAACAACAGTTGACCAATCGAAACGAAGAGAATACCTGCAAGAAGCAATGACAGCACTTAAGGAAGATTATGTCTATATTCCGCTCTATGCAAACAAATTCACCTATTTTGCTTCTCTAAAGATCAACTTGGTTTATGATAAGTCGGGTGAAGTTAAAGCAACTTTAGTGTCAGGAGTTGAGACCGTTTACGAAAAACAAAGCTACAAGCAGTTCATAGTAAGCCTTTTCTCAAGTTAAAAAATGGAAAATTCGGGGGTATTTTCAAGGATTAGAAACTTAACCAAAAATTCTCTTGTTTATGCAATAGCGTTAGTCTTTCTAATCTCTGGCTTTATAGGCTGGTTTGTTGTAAACTCGAGCTCCGATAGGGCTATTGCGAGAACAAATGAGGAAATAAAAGCATATACCGACCTTTCAACCAAAACTATCGTAGATGCATATACTCTTTATTATTCTTCTGGCTTTTATAAATTTAAGGAAATCATTAATGAGACACTTAAGATTTCGCCTAACATCTCTAAATTTCAACTTGTAAATCCGGAAGGAAAAGTTCTCTTTGATTCCTCTAATGTGGGTAACACCACCGAAGTCAGTCTAGATGAGACCTTAGCAGACAGTACGAGAAAAATTAGTACTACCTATGTCTATGATAAAAAAGACTCATCCAGGATAACCCAGGTTATCTCCCCTTATTTAGAGGATTGGAGCCGTCACCCATACTCTGTAGTCTATTATGTAAACTACGAAAAGGTAGACAGCGATATCTATAGCTTTAAGCTTCAGATTATCCTTTTTGTATTCTTACTCTCTCTTTCTACTGCCTTAACCCTAATTTCGACTATTACTGCCAAGGATCTAGCTCTTAAAAAAGAGGAGAAACAAGAGTTAGAGGAGCTAAACAAAAGGAAAGACCAATTCTTGATGATTGCCGCACATAACCTGAGGACACCTCTAACCAGCATTAAGGGATTTTTATCCCTTATCACGGAAAAGAACAAAAAATTTGTTCAAGAAGAGAAAGAGTATTTCGAGCCGATCGTCGAAGGAACCGACCGTTTATTTTACTTAACAGAAACAATTATTGAAGTAAATTCGATTCTCGCTGAAAAAGTCACTTTTAATTTTAAGGCAGCCGAAATAGTAGATATTATAGAAAAAGAAGTTAGAAGTTGTCTTAATCTCGCTACCGAAAAAGGGATTATTATAAAGTTTGAGAAACCAAAGAAAAAACTGCCTTTAGTAAGTGTTGATATTGGAAAGATCAAAGAAGTTTTCCAAAACTTGATTAGCAATGCTATTAAATTTAATAAACCAAACGGCTGGGTAAAGATTAATATCCAAAGAAATGAAAATGATATAACTATTACAGTCTCTGATAACGGAATCGGTTTTAAAAAGGAAGAACAGGAACACATCTTTGAAATGTTCCATCGTGGCACTGATATTTTGACCTACAATTACGAAGGAGTTGGTCTAGGCTTATTTTTGTCTAAGCTTATAATAGATAAGCATAAAGGAAATATCCTAGTAGAAAGCAAGGAAGGTAAAGGATCAAAGTTCTCTATTGTTTTGCCAATAATGTCCAGTTAAAATAAACTTAAATAATTTATTAGGAATGAGTTTATGAATGAGTTAGATGGAAGTTATTCTCCAAATCAGGACAAAAATCCCGAACAAAAGGAACAAGAAATCAAAGAAGGTTTCAGGGAATTTCTAGAATTTCAAACTGAAACGTTAGGTGAACAAAGAGAAACTTTAGAAGAAATTAAAAAAAGAGGACTCGATTTGGGGGATATCGTAACTTCCCCGATTCAAATGCTTTCGGATGCTGGCTTTGAATTCGAGGGCGATATTTTCTCTGATTTAGAACCTGTTTATCAAAAAGCGGTTCTTAATGTTTTAAAGGAAGATTTAGGATTTGATGAGGCTAATTTGGTTCAAGAGGAAATTCAGAATGAAGGGCAAGAGGATGAAGTTAAAAGTGAATTTTTTATGACCAATAAAGAGGGTTTTTTTGTAAAAAGAGAAACCGATAAAATAGGCATCAACATTTACTTTGTCGAAGAAAGGTTTATCTCTGAAATAGTTGCAGAATGGCCTATTTCAGAAGAGGAATAATGTTAAGAAAGATTTCTTTAATCCCATTTCTTATTCTCTTTACCCTGCTTTTACTAGCTATTCTTCTTGCCTGGGGTCTTAAGTTTACGGTTTTAAACCCTAATTTTATTAAAAATGAACTAAAGAGCCAGGATGTTTATAACAAGGTTTATACAAATCTGCCTTTAATTGCCGAACAAATGATGCCTAAAGAGGGAGAAAGAGAAAACCCTGAAGAGCCGCTTCCTACCGAAGGATTATTTACGTCCCAAAGCACGATAACATTTGCCCAAAATATTATTTCTAAATCTGATTTAGAGCGAAAGATCGAAAGCGCAATTGACTCTTTAATACCATGGTTTTTAGGGTCAGATCAAAAACTCGCTCTGGATATCTCTCTTAAGGATATCAAAATTAATTTGATAAAAGAATTGATGAAAAATCCTAAAATCAAGGAATCGGCTGAGGCAATGCCAGTCTGCGCTGATCTGGCTTATTTTATTTCACTTAAGGGAAATATTACTTGCCGGCCGCCGGAATTTGATCTTAATAATCTTGATAGTCCCCAAAATGAAGTCGTTCTAGCAGAGGTTTCAAAAATGATAAAAAATATTCCCGATACTTTAAACGCTCAAACTCTGAATGAAACTTCCAATTTCTCTGCAGGCTGGCAGAAGGCGCAGGATATTAGATCAAAGGTTGTCTTGGGAGTAAGGCTTTTTTACCTAGGAACGGCTGTCCTTATTCTTTTAATTTTTACCGTCGCTTGGCTATGGGCAGGAAACTTAAATAAAACACCATTAGTTTTTGGAATCTTTTTAGCGATTTATTCAAGCTTATATTTAATAATTATAAATATCGGCTGGATAATCGGATTTCCCCAAATCTTGAGATTATATGACCAAAAAATTAACCAGCCACCGTTTGTCAAAAATGAACTAATATTACCGCTAATAAAAGACGTTTTAGGGAAAATTAGATACACCCTAAATCTTGAGTTAGCTCTTGTTATTTTATTTTCAACTGTTTTAATTAGCATTTCTCTTATAGTTAAAAAACGTTCGGTAAAAATAGAAACATCAACCTAAAAATCTTTTTATCTTAAAATTATTAAGAAAAGCTGAAATTTCTTAGTTTTTATGCTAATTTAGTATATATGTCTTCAACACAAAAAAGCCTTACCGAAGTTTTTGATGAGGCTATACAACTAGTAGAACCGGTAATAGATGAACTCCTGGTAAAGGACGTTGACCCTCGTTTCCAGGAACTCCAACGGCATCATATGAAAGCTGGAGGGAAGAGAATCAGGCCTGTTATTAGCTTGGTAAGTTCGAGGAATCTAGGGGGTGAAGACAGCGAAGTAATCTATCCTGCAGCTGCACTGGAAATTTTGCATAATTATACTCTGATTGTTGACGATATGATCGACAATAGCCCTATGAGAAGAAATTCACCGACTGTTTGGAAACAGTTCGGGAGGTCTATCGCCGAGTGTGTTGCTTGGGACTATGCTTCTTCTGCATACCAAGCATTAGGCAGGTCTAGCCAGGCTCAAATCTTATTAGATAAAATCAGTAAAACCCTTAAGATTATTGGTGACGGTGAAATATTAGACATTCTTTTCGAGAGGTTCGGGAGAGAAGACGACCCCTATGTGGTAGAAAACCGTTTTAAAGACCTGACAATTAAGGATTATTTTGAAATGGCTGGCAAAAAAACAGCATCTCTTTTCGCAACCTGTTCAGAAATCGGAGGAATCTGTGCTAGGGGAAGCGAAAAAGAGCTGGCTTGTTTAAAAAACTATGGTTACAACCTTGGCATTGCCTTTCAAATCCAGGACGATTTTCTAGATACCTTTGGGGATGAAAGTAAGTTCGGCAAAAAGATCGGCAAGGATATAGAAGAGCGCAAAGCCAGCAATATAGTCGTTCTATTAGCACTAGAGGAATTAAATGATAACGATAAAAAAGATTTAAATAATATTTTCATTAAAAAAGAGATTAAAGATTTAGATGTTAAAAGAGCGATTGAACTGATCCAGAAAACCAGTGCCAGAGAACAAGCTCTATCTTTGGCTCAAGAATACAATAAAAAAGCAAAGGTATACTTAAAGGATTTGCCTCAAAATGAATGGAATAATGTTTTAGAAGAGATCACTGATTTTGTGATAAAGAGGGAGAAATAATGGAACAAGTCGTCCTCGTCGACAAAGATGACAAAGAGATAGGATTAGAAGAAAAAGAAAAAGCGCATTTAGGAGAAGGCAAATTGCACAGGGCCTTTTCGATTTTTATATTTAACCCCAAAAAAGAACTTCTAATAACAAAAAGAAGCAGTCAAAAGATGCTTTGGCCTCTCTTTTGGGACAGCGCTTGTGCCAGCCATCCTTTGAAAGGCGAATCTCAAGAAAAAGCGGGGGAACGAAGACTGAAAGAAGAGCTTGGGTTTACTTGCAAGCTAAAAGAGGTTGATAGATTTGAATATCACGCACTTTATGAAGATATAGGGTCTGAATACGAAATTTGTTCAGTTTTAATCGGATTTTACGACAGAAATATTAATATAAATCCTGATGAGGTTGCCGAGTATAAATGGGTTGATTTAAAATGGATAAACCAAGAAATTTCAAGTAACAAGGATAAATATACTCCTTGGTTGATAATAGCCATTGAAAGATTAAAGAAGAAAAATTATGAGTTTGTTGAAAAAAATTAAAAGACCAAAAGACTTAAAAAGTTTAAAAATAGAAGAGCTTAGTAAACTTGCGGAAGAAATTCGAGAAGAAATTCTAACTACCGTATCGAAAAGAGGAGGGCATCTGGCTTCAAATTTAGGAGCCGTCGAGCTTACCCTTGGCCTGCATTTAGCTCTTGATCTTCCTAAAGATAAAATTGTCTGGGATGTCGGGCATCAGTGTTATACGCATAAACTCTTAACCGGCCGCCAAGAAGAATTTTCAACACTTAGGAGCTACAAAGGGCTATGCGGTTTCCCAAGAAGGGAGGAAAGCAAGTATGACACTGCAAATACCGGCCATGCCAGTACATCCGTAAGCACTGCTCTGGGGCTTGCAAGGGCAAGAGACTTGAAAGGAGAAGACTTTACCATAGTCGCTGTTATAGGTGACGGTTCACTTACCGGTGGACTTGCTTATGAAGGATTAAATCAAGCTGGCCAGTCAAATACAAATATTATTATCGTTCTTAAAACATTATTCATGTCGATTGGCAAGAATGTTGGCGCTTTAGCTGATTACTTGAATCGTTTGAGAAGCCACTCAAAAGTGAAAAAAGTAAGAAAAGAAGCCGAAGAGAGATTGTCTAAGATACCAACGCTTGGAGATTTCCTGGTTAACTTAGGGAAATCTGTTAATAAATCAATAAGAAAAATTGTTCTCCCAGGAAGGCTTTTTGAAGAATTAGGCTTTAGGTATTATGGCCCGATTGACGGCCACGATCCTTTGAGAATCGTGGAAGCAATTAGTTTCGCTCAAGATATGGGCGGCCCGGTCCTTATTCATGCTTTTACTGTAAAAGGCAAAGGCTATAAGCCGGCAGAAGACGATCCGACTTACTTTCACGGCATCTCCCCTTTTAATTTAACGCCTGAAAAAGTGGAAACAGTCGAAAAAAACGGCAAAAAAAGGCCCTCTTATACTGAAGTTTTTAGTGATATGATGCTGGAATTAAGCGAAAAAAATAAGGATATAGTGGCAATCACAGCTGCAATGGCGGATGGTACCGGGCTTAGCGATTTTGCTAAGAAATATCCGAACCGTTTCTTTGATGTAGGGATAGCTGAAGAACATGCGGTAACTTTTGCTGCCGGGTTAGCTTTAAACGGCTTAAAACCTGTGGTAGCCATTTATTCTACTTTCTTACAAAGGGCATATGATCAAATTATCCATGATGTTGCTTTAACCGGTCTTCCAGTTATATTTGTTTTAGACAGAGCTGGTCTGGTTGGCGAAGACGGACCAACCCATCATGGGCTTTTTGACCTTACATATTTAAAAAGCATTCCTGGAATGACTGTAATGGCGCCTTCGAACGAGCAGGAACTTAGGGATATGTTAGAAACGGCGATTACAATTAATGGTCCGGTAGCAATTCGCTTTCCAAGGGGAAAAGCTCCAGGCGTTCCAATTAAAAAAGCCAGTAAACTAAAGGTGCCGGAAGCGAAAATGCTGAAAAAGGGTAATGATGTACTTGTGTTGGCGGTTGGCCGAATGGTCGAAAACGCTCTTGAAATAGAATCTCTTTTGAAAGCCAAAAACATTAGTACTACTGTCGTCGACGTGAGATTTACGAAACCTTTTGATGAAGAGCTTTTCTTAAAACTAATTCCGAAACATAAATTGGTAGTTACTTTGGAGGAGAATGGGATCGGAGGATTTGCAGACTCAATCTCTAAATTTATGCTTGAAAATAAGTTAGTTACTCCAACAATTTTTTGCCATATTCCCGATCGATTTATTACTCATGGAGCAGTAAAAGATTTAATGAAAGATGCCGGGATAGACCCTGAATCAGTAGCAGATAAGGTAATAAAAAAGTTAAAAGAAAATTTAGTTGCTATTAAGTAGTATTATCAAGCTAAATAGCTAGTATAGGCAAGAACCTTCAGCTTTTTTTAATAAAGCACTAATGCTACAATAAAAGTATGAACAAAAGCGAGAGCTTATCAATAAATCGCTTATTTCAAGCTGTCTGGAATGAGTTTGTCTATGGCGGGCACCTAGTTTCTATCAGTAATTTTTCGATTGTCATCTGTACAATTGTCCTTTTACAAATCTCCTTCGATTTAGACGTCTTTAAAATTATTAGTCTTTCTTATTTAATTACTTTTTTTGTTTATAACTATAACCATATTTTTGAACTTGATCGAGATGCTATCTCAAATCCCGAAAGAACTAAGCACTTATCGAATGCTCTGGAAATTTATAGAACCTTAATAATAATAGCCTTTTTACTTTTTATATATATAAGTGGAGTTACCAGCCTTAAAGCTTTAATTTATTTACTATTTATTGCGATAGTGGGTGTTTTTTATCCAAAGCATCTTACAAAAAAAATAACTGCTTTTAAAAATATTTATACAGCTTTTTTTTGGAGTACTATTGTTTTCTTGCCATTACTATTTTTAGATTTAGAATTAGGCCCCAATGTCTTTCTTTTCTTTGTTTTTGTTTTAATACGATCCATATTAAATGCTGTCTATTACGATATAAAAGATATTGACAGTGATAAACGAGAAGGACTAAAAACTCTCCCAGTTATTATTGGTAAAGAGGCAACAGTGAACTTTCTACACATTCTTAACATCTTATCTTTCTGCCCCCTAATTATTGGTTTTTATTTTGGAGTTATTCCTCTCATTTTCTTAGTTGGATTAGTCCCAGTATTATTCTACGCTCTTTTCTATCTCACGAGGGTAAATAAAGCAAGTGACTCTATTTTCAGAAACTTATCTTATGTAATGGTAGATGGAGAATATATTTTTTGGGCCCTTAGCTTGTTATCTATTAAATATCTATTTGGCGTATGAGTTTAGATACTTTACAACTTTTTATATTAATTTTAATTAATATCCTAAGCGTTATTCTAGGGGCTTGGGTATTAAAAAGCTCAAGGAAAGATAAGCAAAATCAATGGTTTGTTGCGATGGATTTATTAATTATCCTCTGGACAAACTTTTCTTATATTGGATCTATCGCTCGGAGTTATGGTATTTCCTTATTATTTTATAGGTTAAATGATTTTGTGGTCTCCCTATTCCTGTTTGTTTTCTATTATTTCTTTGTGAGTAAGTTTTTAAAAATAAAAAAAAATAGGTTATTGAATAGTATTATTCTCATCGGATCAACCTTCTTTGCTTTATTATCGGTTTTTTCTGATAAAATAATTGCCTCAGTAAAAATCTCTGACTGGGGTTCAGAAATTATTTTCGGTAAACTTAATGATTTTTTGAATGCCTTTGCAGTCTTTGTGGCAGCAGTGATTTTCTATTTTGGTATTGCAAGATATTCTAAACTACCAAATAAGGAAAAGCTTAGAGTAAGATATTTCTTTTTAGGTATAGCTTCTTTTATCCTAGCAAATGTGGTTTTTAATGTTATATTTCCTGCTCTCTTCAATACCACTCGATATCAGCATTTTGGTGATTTCTCGTTTATCTTCTTTCTTGCCTTTACGGCCTATGCCATTGTGAAGCACAGGCTTATGGATATTCGTATGGTTGTGGCGAGATCGCTCGCTTATGCTATGCTTCTTGTCACTATTGCAGGAGGTTATGCAACGACTTTAGTTGGGGTTCAAAACTATTTCTTTGCTCAAAGAGAATTTTCGTGGGAACAAACTATATTTCAAATAATCTTGGCTGTAATTTTTGCATTTACATTTCAGCCACTCCGTCGTTTTTTCACTAAAATTACCGATAAAATCTTTTTCAAAAACGATTATAACTTCGAAGTGCTGCTTAAGAAATTGACTGATAATGCATTTTCCACTCTTATCCTGATAGAACTTTTGTATAAGACCATTGACACTTTAATGAAGGAAATGAAGGTTTCGAGAGGATTTTTTGTTCTTTTGGATGAAGACGGCCAGATCCACACTTCCCAGGCTATCGGTTATGCTAAGACCCCTGAATTCGAGCCAAGGGATATCAAGGGCTTTGCAAAGCACGAAATTATTGTTTTTGATGATCTTGAAGAAAGTTCTCATTTTAAGACTATGTTTAGAAGATATGACGCCAGCATTGCTATAGGGCTCTTGGATGACAATGATAAGCCTGTCGGAGCCCTTTTCCTTGGTGAAAAAAATTCCGGCGATATGTTCAATACTAAGGATATTCGGCTTTTTGAGATACTAGCACCGGAGATGGTTATCGCTATCCAAAGGGCAAAAGAGCATGAAAAAGTACAGAATTTCAATGTTTACTTGCAAGCTGAAGTTAATAGGAAAACGAAAGAATTGCAGCAGGCAAACGAGCACTTAAGAGAGCTTGATAAAGCGAAAGATGAATTTATTTCTATGGCTTCTCATCAGCTAAGAACGCCTTTAACGGCTATTAAGGGCTATCTTTCGATGCTTCTGGAAGGCGACGCCGGCGAGATAAAAATGGCCCAATATGACTTTATTAATGAAGCTTTTGACGGCGCTAATAGGATGGTTGCTTTAATAAACGACCTTCTCAATGTTTCTAGGATGGATACCGGCCGTTTCTTCCTAGAGCCTACCAAAGTCGACATGGAGAAACTCGTTGATGAAGAGATCAAACAGCTAAAGAATACGGCTGCCGAGAAAAAGCTCTATCTCAAATTTGAGAAGAAGAAGGCCAAAATTCCGCCGATTACTGCCGACGAGACAAAGATCAGGCAAGTTGTGATGAACTTTATCGACAATGCTATTTACTATACTCTTTCTGGCGGCATAACCGTGATCCTGGATGCTGATAAAAATAATTTAATCTATAAAGTAGCGGATACTGGAATCGGTGTTCCTGAAGGGGAGAGAAAAAATCTCTTCTCTAAGTTTTACAGAGCGGATAATGCCAGGAAGACGCGGCCGGATGGCACCGGGCTCGGAATTTATCTGGCCAAAAAAGTCATCGAAGACCATGGCGGTGAGGTAATCTTTGAATCCAAGGAAGGCAAAGGTTCTACATTTGGCTTTAAGTTCCCCCTTAAAGCCAAGATTAAGAAAGAGCTGACTATCCCGCCTCCCGATTTAGCAGCCAAAGCTAAGGCGGAGGCCGAGCAAGCAACAGCGCCGAGTGGAACTCCGAATGCGAGTGATAAACAAGAAAGCGCAGAATCATCTCAAAATCAAGAGGCCGAAGGGCAAATTAAAAGCGGAATATTCTAATTACGTTATCAATTTGTTATACTAAAAGCATAAGAGGGTAGGAAGGAGAAAAATGGCAAAATTATATAATGAATCGGAGGGAGGATACAGACCTGAAAGGTTTAAAGATACAACGTTAAGACCGGGTGAATTTAAAGATGCGGTTGATTTTTTTCCAGGAGGAAAACCAGAAAAACCGACAACTAAAACCCAATTTGAGACAGGTGGTGAAAACTTACTTGATCGGGTTTATACAACCGTTCATGAATTTTTTACTGTTAAAGGAAGTCCGGATAGAAGGAAGGAAATATACCGCAGGAGAACTCTTGCTGCTTTTTTAGCTGGAGCCGCTATATTGGCAGGAACTCAATATTCTTCAAGGGGAGAAAAGCCGGTTGGAGATGGAAACCCTAATCCGGAAGCGCCATCTACTCCAGTCAAACAGCCTGAGAGAGGAACGATTGTTGACTCCCAGGGGCAGGCTAAAGAAATTGAATTTGACACTACAGCAGCTGAAGAGCAGAAAAAGACAATGATAGAAGCCCAAAAGATTACGCCGGATTTTGCAGAAGATTTAGACCGCGAACCATTACCCGATGGCCGATATAAAGTGGAGGGAAATCAAAAATGACTACAGAAGAAAAAGCTGAAAGAATAGCCGATCTTCTTCTTAGGGTAGAGATGCCGGAAGAAGAGATGAAAAACTGGCTTCAAGTTATTCCTAAGATGAATAAAGACCAGCTTAATGAGTTTATCGACGTTTTTGAAACGGAGCTAAGGGAACTTGAACTCTTGAGGGCTGATACAAGAGATAAATTGAAAGGTCAAATCCTAGAACTGATAAAGAATAATGCTTAGAAAAAGCGCCTTTTCGGCGCTTTTTCTTTAAAGAGTCCCAATAAGTTTCCAGGGGGTTGCTTTTTCTATCTTTATTTCTTGAAAAGTCCCAATTAAACCTTTTTTTCTCGTTTGAATTTCGACTACTTTATTTTGAAGCGAGCGGCCATAAAATTTACCACCTTTTTGGCCGTCTATAAGGACTTTTACCGTTTTCCTAACAAATTTTTGGTTATTTTCTAAAGCAGTTTTGCTTAAGATTTTATTTAAAACTTCTTCTCGTTTCTTCTTTTCCTCTTTTGAAACATTATCTTTTAGTTTTGCAGCTATAGTCTCTTGCCGAGGAGAATACTGGGAGATATAAGCCATATCAAAGCCAGCTTTTTCAAAAACAGCAACTGTTTCTTCAAAACCCATCTCTGTTTCACCTGGAAAGCCTACAATTACATCGGTGGTAATAGCACATTCAGGAATTTCTTTTCTTATCTTTTTGACTAAATTCAGGAATTTAGCCTTGGTATAGTTTCTATTCATTGCTTTTAAGATTTTATTGCTTCCCGATTGGAGAGGCAGGTGAATAGCCGGAGTCGCTTTCTTAAGCTTCCCGAGGGTTTTTATTAAATTTTCAGTCATATCTTTCGGGTGATTCGAGATGAACCTCGCCCAAAAATCGCCCGGAATTTTATCAATCTCTTTTAAGAGTTGCAGGAAAGGTTCTTCTTTCCTTGTATCGTTATTTTGGCTTGTCCAGAATCTTGAATCGGTATTTGGAACGTTTTGATTCTGGTCTCCCTGGGTCGCCAGAATGACAGTTCTTGTTTGTTTACTGTTTACTATTTGCTGTTTGCTGTTTGCTTTTCCATAACTATTGACATTTTGCCCTAAGAGAATTATCTCTTTGTAACCTTTGCCCACTAATTCTTTGATTTCCTCGATTATTTCTTTAAAAGGCCGGGAAACCTCGCGGCCTCTTACGTAGGGGACAGCGCAATAAGAGCAGAAGTTGTTGCAGCCGTTAGAAATCGGGACTAAAGCTCGAAAAGTGCTGGAGTGTTTGGGATTAATGGACAAGTAATTAAAGTATTCATTATTTGTCATTCTAGCTTGCCTGTCCGGCCGTATCCCGATCTTGTATCGGGAGAAGGAGGGTCCAGAATCTTCTAGTTTGTCATCCTCGGGCTTGATGTCTATTAAAATGTCATCCCTGGCTTGACCAGGGATCTTTAAGATTCCTGCCTCCGCAGGAATGACAGGTATGGGGATTTTTACTAATTTCTTATCGCTTATCGCTTTCAAGAGTTCTGGTAAGTTCTGCAAATCTTTTATTTCAAAAATAAGATCAAAAACACTCATTAACTTAGTCTTGTCTTTGGGAAGAATGCAGCCTGAAATAATTAAAAGCGGTTTCTTTTTTAAACTTTTCCAGATTTTTGCTTTGCCATAAATCCGGTCAACCGCCGTTTGGCGGACAGAGCAAGCGAGAGCAATAATAAGGTCAGCTTCTTTTTCGTCATTTGTAAAAGAGTAGTCGGCATCTTCTAAAACTCTTGCCGCCCTTTCGGCATCGGAGTAATTCTGGGCGCAGCCGATTATGAAAATATAGTATTTTTTAGTTAATAATGATTTTGCCATTTATCACTTTTACTCCTTCTTTTTCTAGAAGCTCTTTTTGTTTTTTAATCCCTCCTTTGCCGAAGTTTGACGCCAATTTGCCACACTTTGCGACAATTCTATGGCAAGGGACGCTAGGCGGAGCATTATGGAGAGCATTGCCAACGGCTCGAAAAGCCTTTGGGCTTCCGGCAAGTTCAGCTACTTCCAGGTAAGATAATGTTTTACCAGGAGGAATTTTCCGCACAATGTCGTAAACAACTTGAGAAAACTTTTGAACCACAAGTTAAAAGTTTAATTTCTTAACTAAAAAATCTTAGCACTTTTTACTTAAACTTTGAAGCATATACGAGGCAGCACCGATTAAAGAGATGTCATCGCTAAACTTCGTAAATGCTATTTCTGGCAAATTTTTAATACCGGAAATTTCAGACAAAATTTCTTCTTGATTATTTAAGGCTACCGAGCCGCCAAAAACGATTTTTTCCGGGTGGTATTTCTTTATTATCATTTCAAGTGCTTTTTTGTTTATGCTCCCAAAACCTTCGCTTAAAAAACGTTTGCATACCATATCGCCCTTTTTTGCTGTTTCAAATATTTCCTTTGCATTTTTAAAAGGTTTTGATGGCAAATTGCTTGCCCTTGTCCAAACTTTATAAAAATTGACTAAATTTTTTCCTGATGAATAAGCTTCCC
The DNA here is from genome assembly GCA_023473595.1 of Patescibacteria group bacterium. Lineage (GTDB taxonomy): Bacteria > Patescibacteriota > CPR2 > UBA1875 > JAMCYV01 > JAMCYV01. Next base: position 26,280 of record JAMCYV010000022.1, read on the forward strand.
AATGATCTCTACCACCGCAACCGCAGTTTACACCATAATTAAAATTCAAGGTTATATGGCCGATTTCTTGCTGAACGTTATTAAATGGCACTGGTTTTCCGTCTTTAATAGCCGCGCCTCCAATTCCACTTGAAATAGTAATATAAACTATGTTTTTAGATTGCTTTTTAAAATTCTCGGCATAAAGAGCAGCCATAGTATCGTTTAGTACTATTATTTGGGAAGCTAAATCAGCTACATTGCTTGCTCCAAGTTCTGGATTATCCTTAATATTAGTGAATTTAACGCTGTTTTTAATCGCATCAAATGGTCCGGCCAAGCTAAGGGCTATGCCTAAAATTTGATTTTGACCTATAAAATCTTTCAATTCTTCCCTTATGGTCTGTACAAAATTAGTTCTTGGGGTTAAAACTTTTTTCTTTTCGATCATTTCTAAATTAAGCGTGAAAAGAGCCATTCGGAAGTTTGTTGCGCCAATATCAGCGGCTAATATTAGATTATTTTGCGCTTTTGACTGCATCAGAAATTATTTTAACTAAATTTTTATCAAAAATAGAAGGGATAAAGTTTTCCGGTGTCGGATTCTTAATCATTCCGGCTATTGATTCGGCGACAGCAATCTTGATTTCCGGTGTGACTTTTCTAATGCCACTGTCTAAAAGGCCGCGGAAAAGCCCTGGAAAAACCAAAGCATTGTTTACTTGGTTTGGGAAGTCGCTTCTGCCAGTGGCGATAATCTTGGCGCTGCCTTTTTTAGCCTCTTCTGGCATGATTTCAGGCGCCGGATTAGCTAAAGCGAAGACGACAGCATTTGGATTCATTTTCTTAATGTCTTCTTTCATAAATTGATTTGGTTTTGAAACCCCAATCAAGACATCGGTTCCCGGAAGTGCATCAGTACACTTATTTGAGCAGGGGCAGGAAGCGGCGCTTTTAACCATCATCGTCTTTTTCTGGCCGTTTAGCTCTAAACGGCATTCAGAGATTGTGCCTTTGGAATCGCATAAGCAATAATTATTCATCCCATATTCTCCCAGAATTTTGGCAATGGCAATTCCAGCGGCACCGGCCCCAGAAATTAAAATCTTCACATCTTTTCCTTTACCGACTACTTTTAAGGCATTTATTAGTCCTGCCAAGACAACAATGGCTGTTCCGTCCTGGTCATCATGAAAGACGGGGATATCCAGCTCTTTGGAAAGGCGTTTTACTATCTCAAAACATCCGGGTGCCGCAATATCTTCTAAATTAATTGCCGAAAAAGTAGGAGCAATATTTTTGATCGTCTTTATAATTTCTTCTAGCTCCTGAGTATTTAAAAGAATGGGATATGCGTCGATGTTCGCAAATCTTTTGAAAATAGCTGCCTTTCCTTCCATTACCGGAAGCCCGGCTTCTGGGCCGATATTGCCAAGCCCCAAGATGGCAGAGCCATCGGTAATAATAGCGACGGAATTCTTTTTATTCGTATAATCGTTTACAGCTTCTGGTCTTTCAACTATTTTTTTACAAACTTCGGCCACTCCGGGAGTATAGTAAAGCGCCAAGTCTTCAGCCGTTTCTAAGCTTACTTTTGGTTTAATCTCAATCTTGCCTCGAGTCTTTTTGTGAAGTTCAAGGGATTTTTTGATTATATCTTTGATATTCATAACTAAACAACTAATTTACAAATTTTAAAACGAATCTTACCAATACTACGAATAAATCTCTAATCTGTCATTCTGGCTTGACCAGAATCATTCACTTGCTTCGTATGAATCATTACTTCTTTGGATTCCGGATCAACAGTTTATTTTATGAGAATGAAATTGATAATTTTTTCTTTCGCCAGTTTATTTGCTACTTTTTACTGTTTTAGGTACTGGTTCAAATTGAACGTCTTTTTCACCCTTTAGGGCTCTTTCAGTCATCCAAAGTTCCTCTAAGATTCCATCAAAGAGTTTGTAGTTTTTAGCTTCTTCAAAAGTAACCCATTTGTAATCCTGGGTATCTTCATCTAGTTTTATTTCATCGCCAGCCCAATCAGCGACAAAAGAAAGAACGATCGAAGCATATTCTTTGTCAGTATCCCAAGTAAGAGAAGTAAGGTACCAGATATTTTTGATGTCTAAATTAGTCTCTTCTTTTATTTCTCTTTTTAAGCTTTCTTCCAAGATGTTATACCAATAGTCACCGACATCTTTGGGGAAGGGGAGGAAATCCTCGGTCGTAAAATGCCCGCCGGGAACATGCCACATTCCGGGAAAAGTCTCCTCATGCTCGGCTCTCTGAGTTATAAGATAGCGAGGTGTTATCCCTTCTTTATAAGGTTCTTTTAAAATTATAGCGGTTGAAAGGATCTTAAAATATTTTTCTTGCATTTCTCCTCCTATCTAATTTTTTATACAGCTCTTTGCCACTCAACATCTTTTTCTCCAACCAATTTTCTTTCTGCTAAGTAAATCTCATCTAGTATGCCATCGATTAAATCATATTTTTTTGCTTCCTCATAAGTAACCCAGGCATGGTCGGTCATATCTTCATCTAATTTAATTTTCCCGTCTGCATATTCAGCAACGAAAGATAGGGTAAGTGAACCGTGCCCTTCTTCTGTTAATCTGGCAAGTGAAGTGAGATAGAAAATATTTTTGATTTCAATTCCTGCTTCTTCCCTAACCTCCCTCCTTAATCCTTTCTCCAAAACATTATACCAGTAATCCTTTGTTTCCTTTTTAGTAAATGTGTAATCGGATTGATGGAGTTTGCCTCCCGGTACCGTCCACATTCCTGGAAAAGTTCTTTCCTTATTAGATCTCTTTAAAATCAAGTATTTCGATGGGACTTCTTTTTGATAAGGTTTTTTCAATACAAAAGCAGAGGCGAGAATATTAAACATTTTATTCTTGCTCATTTTTTTTCTCCCACCTCTTTTTGAAGAGATTTAATAAATGCCTCTAGCTTAATATTTGTTATTTTTTTATCTTTTAATGAACGGATAGCTAAGGATTTGCTAGCGACTTCCTTGTCGCCGATTACAACCATGTAGGGGATTTTTTGAAGCTCGGCGTCTCGGATCTTCTTGCCAACAGTTTCGTTTTCATCCTTGAGTTCCGAACGAATCCCAATGTCTATTAAATTTTCATTGATTTCTTTAGCGTATTTTTTTGCACTTGCCCCGACAGTAATAATATGAACCTGAATCGGTGCCAGCCAGAGGGGGAATGCGCCTCCAAAGTGTTCGATCAAGACGCCGATAAATCTTTCCATGGATCCGAGAAGGGTTCTATGGATCATTACCGGCTGAACTTTGGCTCCTTTCTGATCAATATAAAAGAGGTCAAATTTTTCCGGGAAATTAAAATCAATCTGGATGGTCGGTCCCTGCCATTCGCGGCTCAAAGCATCTTCTAACTTGATATCAATCTTCGGTCCGTAAAAGACGCCTTCCCCCGGATCAACCTCATAGGGAAGTTTATATTTTTTCAACGATCTTTCTAAAGCTTCTGTGGCTAATTTCCAGCTTTTATCACTGCCAATGGCTTTTTCCGGCTTAGTCGAAAGATAAGCTTTGTATTTGAAACCGAAAGTGTCCATCATCTGATTGATTAATTTAAGGATAGTTAAGATCTCATTCTCCAGCTGATCCTGGCGACAGAAAATGTGAGCGTCATCTTGGGTAAATCCGCGGACCCTGGTCAAGCCATGAAGGACGCCACTTCTTTCATAGCGGTAGACCGTTCCGAGTTCGCAATATCTTATCGGGAGATCTCGGTAGCTTCTCATCTGGCTTTTATAGATCTCAATGTGAAAAGGGCAGTTCATCGGCTTAATCAGGTATTCCTGGGCATCGATCTTCATTGGAGAATAAAGGTTTTCTCTATAGAAATCCCAGTGGCCGCTCTTTTTCCATAAATTAATATTTCCGATATGAGGCGTATAAACATAATCGTAGCCGTTTCTCTTATGAATCTCTTTCCAGTAGCATTCGATTACCTCTCTTAAAATTGCTCCTTTAGGATGCCAGATAGGGAGGCCGCCGCCAAGCTCTTCTGGAGTAGAAAAAAGGTCAAGTTCTCTGCCAAGTTTCCGGTGGTCTCTCCTTTCAGCTTCTTCAAGGTTTCGAAGATAATTATCTAGTTCTTTTTGGGTCTTAAAAGCAGCGCCATAAATTCGCTGGAGCATCGGCCGGGCTTCGTCTCCTTTCCAATAAGCGCCGGAAATTCTGGTAAGTTTGAAAGCCCCGACTTTTTCAGTAGAAGCTACATGTGGACCTTTGCAAAGGTCCACAAAATTACCGATTTTATAAAAACTGACTTTTTTAGTTTTCTCTGCTTTTAAGTCGGCAAGAAGCTCTTCTTTGTACGGCTGTTTAGCCTTTTTAGCAGCTTTTATGGCTTCGTCGATCCCAACTTCGGACTTTTCAAACGGAAGATCAGATTTAATAATCGAACGCATTTTTTCTTCTATTAGCGGCAAATCTTCAGGAATTAGAGTCCTTGGCAGGTCAAAATCATAATAAAAGCCATTTTCTATCGTCGGTCCGATAGCAAGCTTCGCTTCCGGAAACATTTCGACAACTGCTGCTGCCATGATATGAGCCAGCGAATGCCGCATGGTCTCAATATCTGCTTCTTTTTTGTTTTTATTAACCATGATACAAGAATTATACTATAGGTTCGGTTTTTTGCCTATTTAAAACCATCTTGGTGCCCTCGACTGGACTCGAACCAGCACGGTCTTGCGACCACTAGCACCTGAAGCTAGTGTGTATACCAATTTCACCACGAGGGCCCCTTAGTGTTAATTCAGAATTGATAATTGTTAATTATTCTACCCTGCCCAGTAGTAATTTACAAAAGCTAATGTTGTTGTTGCAAAGAGCAAAATTGAAATAAAAATCCATATCTTTCTAGCATCTTCATTCTTCCAAGAAGCGACATAAAGGTAGATTGGGAAAAGAACCAGAAGGTATCGATTTAGGCTCATCATCGTTCCAGAGGAAAGCGCTACCAAAGCAGTCGCACCCACATAAGCCCCGTAGGATTTATTGAATTTTTTGTAAATAAGGTAAGTCATGGCTAGAGCAAGAACGACAAAAAGAATCTGAAGGGTATATTCGATAATAGTCGCATGGGTAATAGTCATAGTGGCGGCAAAAGCCTTCTTAGTTTCCGAGAATATAAAAAAATCTCGCCCAAAACTCTTCTCAACTTTAAAAAACTTCAAGAAATCGCCATATTTTAAATAGTGGTAAGTAAAGAATCCTAAAATTCCGGCAGGAATTAAAGCTAAAGGCGCTAGTTTCTGTTTGATTAGCTGCAAGTTTAATTTTTTCTCTTCAATTAATTTGCCGATAATGGGAATAAGTAAAAGGGGAGCAGTGATCCGAGTCAGAGCAGCCAGAAGGCCGAAAATCCCGCCCTTCAAGTAATCTTCTTTGTATGAATAATAGATTGTTGCCATTGAAAGGAATAAAAAGAGACTTTCGGTGTAGACAGTATTAAAGAAATAAGCCGTAGGGAAAATCAGCATTAGAAAAATCGGAAGATAAGGGTCCAGTTTCGGATAAAATTCTTTAATAAATTTATAGAAATAGATAAGTCCCAAGATCAAAGAAATAGCGCTAATAAGCCAGCCAGCGAAAACAAAGTCGCCTAAAGTAAGGGAGGAAACAGCTTTCATAAGAGAAGGATAGAGCGGGAGAAAAACGACATTTGAAAGCTTGGGCAAAACATCACTTGGTCTACCAACTTCTCTTGTTAAAGAATAACCGTCCTTAGCAATATCGGTGTACCACTCTGAATCCCATTTGTAATGAATATTATTAAAACCCCAGGATTGATTGGACTCAAAGCCGCGGATTTTCACAAAGGGATCATAATTGTCGATTGAGAGATTAAAGCGGTTTAAGGCGAAAATGGCGAAGATATTAACAATAAAAAGCCAGATTAAGCCTATTAAAATTACTTTTTTGTATTTAGAAATAGCTTCTTTTAGTTGCATTTTTTAAATTTAGAGCACTAAGATGATCGGTTACCCCTGCCTAGTTTTTAATTCGTAAAAAATTTTATTAATCTCTTCCTCTGGTAGTTTATGGTTCAATTTTCTTAAAACTTTTTTCCCTACCATATTCCCTAGTACAATTTTTCTTTTCTGATTAACAACTTCTGGAGATATCAATTCATATGTCTCTGGGTTTTCCAACACAGCTGATGAATGCAATCCTCCTTTATGGGTAAAAACATTTTCACCAATTATTGGTTGTCTGGCTGATACCTTTATTTTTGTATATTGTTCTATTAGTTTAGAAATTTCTGGGAGCAGTGTCAAATCGTATTTTTTGATGCCATAAAAAACATTCAGAGCAGCACAAATTGTAGAGAGTGAAGCAATACCTGCTCTTTCACCCAAACCATTGATTGTAGTATCTATACATATAACACCAGCCTCATAAGCAGTTAATGAATTGGCAACTGCCATACCGAAATCATTATGACAATGTACGTGAAGTTCAGTTTTAATTTCTTGCTTTATTTTTTTAATGAATTCAAAAATTCTTAAAGGTGTCATTGCCCCCACAGTGTCAATAACTGAAATTCTGTCGACGCCGATTTCTTCAGCTTTTTTGGCGAAATTAATCCAATCATTAAAATTTGTCCGACTCCCATCTTCTAAGGAACACCTAACTTTAAGATTGTTTTCCTTTGCATAGTTCAAAGCGTCTAAAAATCTTTTTTCTGCTTGTTCTCTAGTAATATGGTACTTGTGTTCTAGACTCAAGTCATTGAGCCCCATAAATATTCCTATCCATTTGCAACCACATTCTAAAACAGCATCAATATCCTCTTTGGTTGCTCGAGCGTGACCAATAATATTAGCATTGAGATTCAAGTTAACTATTGTTTTAACATCTTCTTTTATTTTTTGAGAAACTGCTGGATGACCAGCTTCAATAAAATCAATACCAAATTGATCTAAAAGTTTAGCAATCTTAATTTTTTGGTTAGTATTAAAAGATACGCTTGTCGTTTGCTCACCCTCTCGCAAAGTAGTATCTAAGATTTGAATCATCTTTATGTTTTAACTTGAGGGGCTTTTTTCTTGGTGGGCGGTACTGGGCTCGAACCAGTGACCTCTTGCACGTCAAGCAAACGCTCTAACCAGCTGAGCTAACCGCCCTAGACTAATAATAAATATTATACTCGAAATTAGCTTTTTTTCAATAAAAATTGCCCTCCTGAAGCAATTTTGCTACGATAAAGGGGTGAAAACTACTAAGACAAAAAGTATAGAAGAGAATCTCTTCGAAAAGCCCAAGGAAAAAAGCAATATAGAAAGGGCTGAAGAGTATTTAAAGGAAAATATTCGGCTTTACCAACTGGATACTTTAAGATGGGCTCTTCTAGATCAAGGCTATTCAAAAAAAGATATTGACGAAGCAGTCAAAAGGTTGAATCTTCCGGCTCAAGCTTTTGGTAAAAGCGAGCTTGATATCGGATTTTTACTCTCAAATTCTTGGAATTTTTTCTCAAATAACTTTGCCAAGCTTTTTCTTCTTTATGGTATTTCTATTGTTCCTGGATTAATCCTCGAAAACATAAATTATGCCGATTTTCGTTACTTAGAAACGATTCAAACCGAAGGGTATTCCATACATCCTGAAGAGATTTTTTCAGCATTCAAATTTCTTTTACTTCCGTATAATATAATCCTTATAATACTTTCAATTTTTGCTGCTATTTTAGCAATCACTTCGCTTTATAAAGCGATAATAGATACGGACCAGGGTCAAAGTTTACAAATCGGAAGAACTTATAAAGAATCTTTTAAATTTATTCTTCCCCTTATCTTGATTCAAATTTTAGTCGGACTTAGCATTATAGGAGGTATCTTTCTTCTAATTGTCCCGGCGCTTATTTTCGGAATTTGGTATTCGTTTGCGCCATTTATCCTTTTTTCGGAAAATTTAAGGGGCAGAGCGGCCTTAAGAAGAAGCCATGACTTGGTCCGCGGCCGATGGTGGGGCGTTTTCGGAAGAATTATTCTAGCAAGCCTTTTGGTCGGGGCGATCAGTCTGCCTTTTTCAGCGCTTGCTTTAATCCCTCGAGTCGGGAATATTTTAAATAGTCTGCTCCAAGTAGCGACTACTATCTTTATAACTACTTATTCTTATTTCTTATACAAAGGATTGAAATCAACCAAACAATAATTTTTTAAGATTATTATCTTTATTTCTTATCAGCAAGGGCTTCCTTTAAGACCTCGTCCATACTGCTAACAAAGACAAATTTTAGGGATTTCTTTGTCTGCTCCGGGACTTCTATCATATCTTTCTTATTATTTTTCGGGAGGATGACAGTTTCTACTCCAGCAGCTTGAGCTGCTAAGACTTTTTCTTTAACGCCGCCGACTTCTAGGACACGGCCTCTTAAAGTAATCTCACCAGTCATTCCAACACCTCTCTTAATTGGTCTTTTGATTAAAGATGAAATGATCGAAGTAGCGATGGCAATTCCAGCCGATGGCCCATCTTTTGGGATTGCTCCTTCGGGGACATGGACATGGATGTCTGTTTGCTTGTAAAATTCCGGATTAATGCCCAATTTTTCTGCTTTTGATCGGGCATAGCTTAAGGCTGCTTGGGCTGATTCCTTCATAATCTCTCCCAGTTTTCCGGTCAAAATCAAATTCCCTTTTCCTTTCATCGGCGTAGCTTCTATGAAAAGGACTTGGCCGCCGGCGACAGTCCAGGCGAGGCCAGTAGCAACACCAACCTCATCTTTCTCTTCAGCAACAGGCAGAGCAAATTTTGCCGGACCTAGATATTCGCTTAAATTTTTTACAGTAATATCTACTGTTTCTTTTCTGCCGTTTTCGCTGATTTCTTTTGCTACTTTCCGAAAAATTGTAGCGATTTCTCTTTCTAAGTTTCTTACTCCTGCCTCACGGGTATATTTACTGATAATGTTGCTTAAGGCCTCTTTTTCAATTTTTACTTCCTTTTCGGAAAGGCCATGGCTTTTTAAAAGTTTTGGAACTAGAAATTTCTGGGCAATCTGAATTTTTTCGTCTTCTATATAGCCCGGAAATCTTATAATCTCCATTCTGTCTAAAAGGGTAGGGGGAATAGTCTCCAAAATATTAGCGGTGGTGATAAAAAGAACATCTGAAAGATCGAAAGGAATCTCCACATAATTGTCAGAGAAGGCGTTGTTTTGCTCTGGATCTAGGATTTCCAAAAGAGCGGCTGAAGGATCTCCCCTAAAATCCACTCCGACTTTATCTATTTCATCGAGCATGAAAACCGGATTTCTGGTTCCGGCATTCTTTACTCCTTGGATGATTCTACCTGGTAAAGCGCCGACATAAGTTCGCCTATGTCCCCGGATTTCGGCTTCATCTCTGATCCCTCCTAGAGACATTCGAACAAATTTTCGATTCATTGCCTTGGCAATGGACTTGCCGACTGAAGTTTTTCCTGTCCCCGGAGGACCGACAAAGCAAAGTATCGATCCCCTGATTCTGCCGACTAGCTTAAGGACAGCCAAGTATTCCAAAATCCTTTCTTTAACTTTTTCTAGGCCGTAGTGATCTTGATCAAGGATTTTTTTAGCTTCTTTAAGGTTAATTTGATCTTTGGATTCCTTGGACCAGGGAAGAGAGACTAAAAGATCGAGATAGCTTCGGATCCAGCTGATTTCCGGTGAGAAAGGCGGCGTTCTTTTAAGTTTATCAAGCTCGCTCTCTGCGGCTTTTCTGGCATAATCGGGCATCTTTGCTTCTTCAATCTTTCTTCTTAAATTCCTTGTTTCTTCATCCTCTTCAATCCCCAGTTCTTTTTGGATTGTTTTCATCTCTTCCCTCAAGTAAACTTCTTTTTGCATCTTTTCCAATTCTTTAGCTGTCTTAGTTTGTATTTTTCGAGCTTCTTCAAGGACAGCCCGCTCTTTGACTAGATATTTATTTAGTTTGATAAGTCTCTCTTTGAAATCAAAAGTTTCTAAAAGGTCTTGCTTTTCCTTAGTCCCAATTTCTGTTGTGAAGGAAATAATATCGGTCGTTATCACTGGGTCGGAAAGGTCTAAGATGGCGACTAAGACTTCGACTGGGACCGTCTTTCCTAAAGAAACCGACTGCTTGAATCCTTCGACTACCGAGTGGAAAAGAGCTTGGATTTCCGGAGTAATCGACGGGTATTCCTTAAATTCTTCGACTAAAGCCTTAAGATAGGGCTTTTTTTGAGTAAAATCTAAGACCCTAGCTCTCGATTTTCCCTCAATAACAAGCTGAAGTGTCTGGTCCGGCAGTTCTCTCGATTTTGACATCTGGATAACTGTCCCGATTTTATAGAGGTCTTCCGTTGTTGGGACTTCAACTTCTTTATTTTTTTGGGTTAGGATTATCGCTTGCTTGTTTTTACTTAAAGCTTCTAAGACTGCATCTCTAGAAATCCCTTTCTGGACAAAAAGAGAAGTTGTAACATGAGGAAAAAGAACAACATCCTTTATAGTAATAACCGGCAGTTCCTTCTCATTTCTAACTTTTGTTAGCCTCTCAAAAAATCTTTCCATTATTTAAAAATAATAAAAACAAAGGTTTTCTTCATTGGCGAAAATGGTAAAAAAAGCTATAATGTTTTTGCTAAAAGAAAAATGAATAAATACCAAGAATTTATTAAAGAAACTTTAAGTTGTTTTCCTAGTTATGATCTTTCTAAAGATGATAAAAAAGCCATTGAAAGAGAAGGGCTTTCCGTTTGGATAACAAATAAGCTTGTAAGAAGCCAGTTTCGAAGAGCTACTTTAAAGGAAAACACAAAAGCTTTTATTTTGGGCCAGGTAGAAAAAAGCGTAAAGGAAAATAAGCCCATTTACATTATTGCCTGTTTTGGCGGGTATAAGCATTTTTGGAACTCTTATCACCCGGAAGTGGAATGGGCGGAACTTTTTAATTTCCGGTCAATGTCAGAATACCTAGCACCGATAGCAGCTGCTTATGAGCCTGGTGTTATTTTAGAGTACGAATCAGAAGACGTTATTATCTCTCCAATGGACAATTATCCCGAAGAAGCGATGGAAGATTATGCAAAAAGTTACCGTAAACTTATCGATATTTATGCCAAATGCTTGCCAAAGAACTTTATATTAAGGCTTATAAGGGCAACAGAACAATATGACAAAGAGAAGCTTTTTAAAAGGATAGATGATCTTTTGCCAGCGAAAAAGAAAAAATGGGAGAAGCTTTCTAAAAAAGAGATCGAAGAAAGAACGCATAGGACCGATAAAAACATTATGTGGAAGGGTAAAGAAGACTGGACAAAGTTAAACCTCAAGGAAAAAGAAGAAAAAATCTTAGAGAGCAAGGTCTTGAATGATACTTTTTACGATGCTGATTTTGAGTTAAGGCCTGATTATTTTGAGGGAGAAAATCATATCCCGATGGTCTTTACTTTTGGCTTGGGTTATGAAAATGTTGGCGATTGGCTGATTTTAGCCTCTGCCAGTTCTTCTTTTGTAGATTTTTGGGCTGGGAGAGGTATCTTGGAAGATAGAGGGGAAAAGATCATTCCCAGGATCGTTTCCCAGGGACAATATAATAACATTAAAAACTCTTTAAAGGTTGAAAAAATCGGTATTTTACCGCTTAGAAACTTTGAGACAATAGAAGTTTATAAAGGAACTCTTAAATTTTAACCACTAGAAAAGCCCCGAGGGGCTTTTCTAGTAAGACTAGAACCCTGGGGCTAATGAACAGGTATTGGGTCTCTCACTTTCTTTTTCGGGTAAAAACGCGGTTGCTTTTCCCGTGTAAACGGAGGCGGAGATGGCAACTTACTCGGATCCTTGGAAAGCCTATAATATAAGTTAACCGCTATTTCCCGCGCCTCCATTGCCTTAGTATAAGCCTCTAAGGCTCTTTTATAGGATTCTCCCATAAAGATATTTTTCCCGAGGACGATTGTCAGATCTTCGTCTAGTTCGTAGATTAGCTTTCTAGCGGCAATGCGGCTAGCGTCTTCCCGAGGGTTAATCTTCGAAAATTTTGGGACGATTGGCAGGGCTTTATTCCTCTTTTGTTTGGCTAGGATTTTTAAGATTAGAACTTGAGCCCTGTATTCCCTTAGATATTGGACGAAAGCGAAGCCAGGTTCCAAGTAAGTAATAATAGGATTCTTCTTGAAACGGCCTATTATATGCTTAATCATTTTTATGGTTTCCCAGGTAGTCGCCTTCTTCTTAGAAAACGGAGGCATCCGAATTCCTTTCGACGAGGTTTACATTCATATTTTGCCCGAAAAAGGCATACAGTTGTAAAACAGCTGGATAACGATAAGAATTAAGGCAATTTTAGTAGAAAAAGAGTTATTTGTAAAGATTTAGCTTAAAAACAAAGAAAGGCCCGGCAAAGCCGGGCCTTCCCCTGGTTCTTTAGTCCTTCGGCGGGACCTGTTGCAGCGGGATTGTCGTTTGAGTTTGCTGCTGGGTCGGCGCGGCTGAAACTGGCGGTTGCTGAGTCGTCGGAGCAGTTGGAACTGATGTTTTAGCAGCCGGCACTTGAACCAAGCCTTCCACTTCCACCTGGGTAATAATCCGGTCTTTATTATAGTGAATGACATGCTGTTTTCCGGGGTAAAAGATGAAGTTGGCTATCCCATTGAAGGCAACATAACCCTGCTGACCGTTCTCATCCTTGATATAAATCAAGGTTGCTGGATTTTCGCCTGTCTGCCAAACTGGCTTTTCAAGTACTGTCCCCTTTACTGTTAAATCACTTTTGCTATTAGGGGTACAGCCTGTGACCAGTAAAAGCATTATTGTCATCGCCGATAGATAGAGCAGAACCTTTTTAGGCATTTCAACACCCCCTTTAGTCTTGCCACTAAAAACCGTTCTGCAAGCTTAAGACCAGGGTAAGCTTACTTAAGATATTAATTTAGTTATGTTTAAAATTCCTGGTCAAGTTTCCTAAAAAACTTATTTTTAAGCATAGTTTTTTTAGAAAACTTGTTAAATTTTAGTTAAAGGGTTACTAAAGACTCTTAAAGAAGCGGCTAATTTTTGAATTATTTGACATATAAAAAGAGGCCTTTAGAGCTTAAAATCAAGGGTACTAAAAGAAAGGAGGTCAGATGCAGTTTTATAACGTTCGAAAAAGAAAGAGGGTTGAAGTGTCTGATGAAAAAATAAAAAAAACTGTTTATGAAAGCCGGAAGGGACAAAAAAGGTATGCTGCTAGGGCAGTAGATGATGACGGGACTATGCTTACAAAGTTTATCAGCAAGGAGATGTTCGATGGTCTAGATGTTCCTATGGAGTAAAAGCTCTATTTTTTTAAAGCCTAGATTGAAAGTATTCTGAACTAGTGAAAATTTATATAAATAAAATATCCAAGCTCGTATTTTAATTTATTCTTTTTCTCTACTTTACAGCTGTCAAGAATGTTCTTTTTCCAAGGAGTCATAATTTAGCAGTTTTTATAAAAGTTCTCAAAAGATCTTTTATTATCTGTCCCATATTATAATGACTTCTTTTTAGGGTCTCGGTAAGGTGGACTAAAGATAAAGGAGGAAATTATGTTTAAAAATGCGGTCAAACTCTTTAAAATTTTCGGGATTCAGATAGACATCGATTTTTCCTGGGTAATTATTTTTCTTCTTGTAGTCTGGATTCTGGCCTTTCAGTTTTTCCCCCGGTTTTATCCATTTTCAACAACGACTAACATCATTCTCGGTTTTATAACTTCAATAGTTTTCTTTGCGAGTGTCATTTTTCATGAATTGGCTCATTCTCTAGTTGCTAAAAGGCAGGGGATTAATGTCAAAAAAATCACTCTTTTTATTTTTGGCGGGGTTTCTCAAATAACCGAAGAGCCAGGCACCGCCAAAGCAGAATTTAAAATGGCGATTGCCGGACCGCTTTCGAGCATATTTTTAGGGATGGTTTTCTTGGGGATTTATGTCATTGGCCGAAATTTTCTACCCCTTACTTTGAAAGCGCCTATAGGTTTCTTAGCAGATATTAATCTCACTTTGGCAATCTTTAATTTAATCCCTGGTTTTCCTTTGGATGGCGGCCGGGTCTTTAGGTCGATTCTCTGGTACTTTAACAAAGATATCTTAAAAAGCACCAAAATCGCCGTCTGGACAGGAAGAATTTTCGCTTTCTTCTTAATCGGTTTCGGCGTCTTTCGAATAGTATTTGCTGATCTTTCGGGACTTTGGTTTATCTTAATCGGCTTTTTCCTAGACCAAGCGGCTATCTCAAGCCTTTTTCAGATGGAAGCCAACATAATCTTAAATAAAATAAGCGTTGAAAAGGTGATGGACACAAACCCTAAACTTATTTCTGAAAATATTACGGTTAGTGAACTTGCCAGAGAATATTTTAAAGATACCAAGGCCCATAGCTTCCTGGTGAAGGATAATGAAAATATCGGCTATGTGAGGGTCGATAATGTAAATAAGCTTCCTAAAAATCTCTGGGAAGAAAAGAGAATTTCAGACATTGTTGATCGTTATGAAGGAGAAGATCTTTTAAAGAAATCGGACACCGCTCTTAAGGCCCTAGAACATATGCGAGGCCAAGATATCGACCAACTTCCGGTTTTGGAAAATCAAAATTTAGTCGGGGCTGTAAGTATCGAAAAAGTTATTGAATACTTGAACGAAGAGATGAAAGCTGGTAAGAGTAAATGATTTTGTTAAAATGACTGATACCTTTTTATCTTCAAAATGTTTAAATTCTAAAGAACTTATGTATCCCAAGCGCAAGTTGGTTTTTTAAAAGGAGATTTAAAATGAAAAGGATATGGAAGCTGACCTTCTTTAGAAGGCTAACAGCGATGGTTTTCCAGCTTGATGAGCGGGATATTGCTGTCCATGGGCTTTGCAAAGCTTTGGGCTGGAAAAAGAGAAGCAATAGAGAGCTTAGGGGCCTTAAGAAAATCGAAAGGGGCCTTCTAGTTCCATCAGGCATTCTCTGGTTTGTTTTAAGTATTTCCTGCATCGTTCTCTCATTTATTCTTATTAAAACTCAAGCCTTCCCTTTAAGTGAGCTTCCGTACTACGTAGCGCCACTTCTAGCGGTGGCTGGCCTTTCAGTTGTCTTTCAGTGGTGGGTGAATAGAAGCCACGTTTGGACGGCTATCATTCTTGTTATCGCTGTTATCCTTTTCGTTCAAGCCTATGACTGGGCAGTGCAAATTCCGGAGTTTGAAGCCTGGGTTAATAATCTCGTTCAATTCTTCGGTGGATAAACGTATAGTTCGCTTTGTCCCCGACTTTTTTAGTCGGGGACTTTGCTTTTGTAAAGCCAAATCATAGGCTTGATTGACAAAGTCCTATTTTTGTTGTATAATCGCTCGTTAGAATCATTTGTCTCATGCATATTTGAAAATAAGTCTCCCTTCGGGAGATTACATATAAAGAGCGCGGGAAGGAGTAGAGGTGGAAGTGGATTACAAGGAGTATCATACTCCCAAGCTGGTTCAGGATCTGGAAAGTCTGGATCCGTTTTCTTCAATTTCAACAGAGCAGTCTGTCAGTTCAGCTGGGGAAAGTGGCGAATTTGTCTTTCAGGCTAATGACTTCCTTGAAGTGGCGAAAAGGGTAGCCGAGATAGTTGATATCGCTGCCAAACCGGTAGAGGCGGTGAATGAAACGATCGCTGTAACGTCTGCCTATCTTAAGGAGTGGGGCGTAGAGCATTGCCTTGGCCCGTACTCTGCTGCCAAGATTATCTCAAAGGCAGCGTGTGCCACCAAGGACATCGGGCGATGTCCCGGTGCTTTAATGATTCTTGCCATGAAGCATACCGTCGAGGCCGCTGGCGGACGTTTCAATGTCGCGGAGACGATATCTTTACTAATAGAGGAGAATCTTAAAATCGTCTCTGCTTCCGGTTACGACCGCTATCAGACCTTCTCGACCGCTGGGTTCAGGATTTGGGCTTTAAAGAAGAACCGGCAAGGTTTTCTAGACCGAGCCTACAAGTGCTACGAATCTGGCAATTTGGAGGAGGCGGATGTTCACTTGAAATCTGCCGACTACCAGAGCGGTCTCGTTTTGGCAGAAATCAGAAAGCGGGACGAAAGCGTCAAAAGATATACTGATGAAGGAGAACTTGCCGAGAAACGGATTCTAGCGTATAAGAAGATCCAGAATTTCCTGGAGTTGCTTTCGGCATAAGGGAGTGATTTGTAGGGCGTAGCCACGTGGCTACGCCCTTGTTCGTATCTGGACTACTTAATTATTACTTTAACTTCTGGTTTTTTCTTTAACGGAGTCTCTAGGCTTGTTTTTATTATTTCTGATTCTACTGGCAAGGGTTTTCTTACTTCTAACATCTTATAGTTTGAATATTAAAATCTCTATTTAATAAGCAATTTGGCAGGGCCAAGGGGAGCTTACCGCATTCACATGCTGATTAACTAGAGACATTCTATGAAATCTTCTTCATAATAATCATTTTTACTGTTCTGGATATCTTTTCCAGGCAGGAGTTCGATCTCTTAGTCTAAACAAGAAAAGAACCTCAACTTCTAGCTGAGATTCTTTTCTTGGCAGGGCCAAGGGGAGTCGAACCCCTGTTACCAGGATGAAAACCTGGCGTCCTGACCACTAGACGATGGCCCCAAAATACTTATAAATTTTACCATAAAATAAGCACGTTTTCAAGAAAACTAAAGAACAATTTATTTTCAAATAAGTTTATGCTATAAATTAAATATGCTTATTAAATCCTTCTTCACTGAAAAGTTACGAAGGACTAAAGGGAGGAAATAGATGAAAGTAGCTATAAATGGATTCGGTCGGATCGGCCGGCAGGTTTTCAAAGCTTTGCATGATAATTATCCAAACATTGGGGTAGTAGCAGTTAATGATTTAACGGATGTAAAGACCCTAGCTTTTCTTTTGCAATATGATTCAAATTACGGCAAGTTTGATGTTGAGATAAAGCCTGATGGGCAAAATTTAAGCGTTGATGGAAAAACCATCAATGTTTTCGCAGAAAAAGATCCGGCTAATCTTCCCTGGAAAGAATTAGGAGTTGATATTGTGGTTGAATCAACTGGATTTTTTACTGAAGGGTCCAAAGCTAAAGCCCATTTAGATGCTGGAGCCAAGAAAGTCATCATTTCTGCTCCCGGGAAAGAAGTTGATGCCACGATTGTTTTAGGAGTTAATGATGACACTTACGATAAAGAAAGACACAATATTATTTCAATGGCTTCTTGTACTACCAATTCTCTGGCGCCAATGGCTAAAGTTCTTTTAGAAAATTTTGGTATCAAAAAAGGACTTATGACAACAGTCCATTCTTACACTAATGATCAGAGGATTTTAGACCTCCCTCATGAGGATTTAAGGCGAGCCAGAGCAGCAGCATTAAATATTATTCCGACTTCTACTGGTGCTGCCAAAGCAATTTCCGAGGTTATCCCGGAACTTCAAGGCAAGATGGATGGGATTGCCATGCGAGTCCCGACTCCGACTGTTTCTATTACCGACCTCACCATTGAGGCAGAAAAAGAAGTTACAATTGAACAAATAAATGAAGCTTTCAAAAAAGCAGCTAAAGAAGGACCGATGAAAGGCATCCTTTTCGCCGCAGAAGAACCTTTGGTCTCGATGGATTATAAGGGAAGTTCATACTCTTCGGTTATCGATCTTAGCCTCACTAAAGTCATCGGCGGAGATTTTGTAAAAACCTTCAGCTGGTATGACAACGAATGGGGATATTCAAACAGACTAGCGGACCTAACAGCAAAGGTGGCAGAAAGTCTTTTAGATAAAGTTAGGAGTTAAAAGGAATAAGAAAAAAGCTTATTGTTGTCATCCCAGACTATACCTATAAAAATATAATCAGTTGATCTGGGATCCATAGTCTCTGGATTCCCGCTTCCGTGAGAATGACATAAAAGGTGATATGAAAAGTATTAAAGGTATTAATGTTAAAAGCAAAAGAGTGCTCTTAAGAGTTGATTTTAATGTGCCTGTTTTAAGCGGGAAGATTTTGGATAATACCAAAATCCAAGCTCATGTTCCGACGCTTGATTATCTTAAAAAATACGGTGCCAAGACGATTTTAATCTCTCATTTTGGCAAACCCAAAGGCAAAAAAGTAAAAGGGCTTTCTTTAAAACCAGTGGCTAAAGAGCTAGAAAAAATTTTGGAAAGGAAAGTTATATTTATACCAGAAGTCTGGGGGAAGAAAGTTGAGGATCAAATTTCAAAATTAAAAGACGGTGAAATTTGCGTTCTAGAAAACTTAAGATATGATAAGGGCGAAGAGATGAATGATCCAGTTTTTACCGAGAGGCTAGCAAGACTTGGAGATATATTTGTCCAAGATGCCTTCGCCGAATGCCACAAGGCAGCTGCTTCTATGGTTGGCATCCCTAAAATTTTACCTGCATATGCCGGTTTTCTTTTGGAAAAAGAGATTGAAAACCTTACCAAATATCTTCTTAAGCCTAAGAAACCGTTTATCTGCATTATAGGCGGAGCCAAGATTTCTACCAAAATCGATATCTTGAAATCTCTTATTGGCAAAGCTGATGTCCTAGCAATAGGCGGGGGAATGGCCAATAATTTTTTGGCTGTCGAAGGGTTCGAAGTTGGCAAATCAATGGTAGAAGAGGACTACTTTGATGAAGCCGACAGCATCTTAAGCGATGCCCATTATAAGGAAACGGAAATAATTCTACCGGAGGATGTTTATACAGCCAAAAAATTAGATTCTAGAAACAAACCAGAACTCAAAGAAATAAACCAAGTTAGCACAAATGATATAATCGTTGATATTGGGCCCAAAACAGTCGGCAAGTTTGTCCAGCCGATAGAATTCGCCGGCACTGTCTTTTGGAACGGGCCCTTAGGAGTCACTGAAGTAGAGAATTTCTCTAAGAGTACAAAAGCAATTGCCGAAATTGTCTTAAAAAGCAAAGCAGTCAGCATTGTTGGAGGGGGCGATACAATTGCTGTCTTAGAAAAATTTAAACTTACTGGCAAATTCACTTATGTCTCGACAGGTGGAGGTGCAACAATGGAATTTATTGAAAAAGAAGGAAAGCTTCCGGGAATTATGGCGCTGGGATAATCTTTTGTCATTTCTGATTTGACCAGGAATCTTACTCTCGTCAATCTCGCGAAAGCGGGAATCCAGAGCTAAGTAAAAAGACATTCTTTTTCTACTTTTGTCTTGCCAAGCGAAGCTAGTTCAGGACAGGTGCCAGTAGGCAAAAGTTAGGATAAGCGAATGTTGTCATCCCGACCGAAGTGGAGAGATCTCTCGACTTCACTTCGTTCGCTCGAGATGACATTTTTTATTTTCTTAAATGTTCGTTCGCTTCTTACTCGCTTTGAGAACTGATATGCGGAAAAAAATCATTACTTTATAAAGTTAAATTTTTGTTTAAAGATCCAAAATAACCTTAAGGAAAGAACTTATATTTGGATAACTAGCAGAATAATTTCTTTTTCTTTCCTTTTTATAATGGACTTACTTTAAAAAGCAAATTCCTGCTGTGCGCGTCTATTTTCGTTCCCTGGAATCCGTATTTTTTTAAGGATTAATTCTTAAAAAAGAGGATACCAAACCTTATGAACGATTAGTTTTGACGGCACTAGCGGAAATTTGCTTTTTTTATGCTTATAAATTCATTAAAATGTTCATTTAAAGCCAAAAATAATCTCTTGACTGCCGTAAAAAACTAATGTTTACTTACCTTTAGAGGAGGGAAACCTCTAGTTTGAAAAAGAAGGGAGGTGAAGTAAGGTGCTAGTAGAGTGGAGTAATGCAACCACCACTGCTGTTACAGATTCATTAACAAAAGTTATCGCTTATATTCCTAACATCATTGCAGCAATAGTTGTCCTACTTATCGGCATTATTGTTGCATGGGCGGTTAAAACCGTTGTCGTTAAAGTCTTAGGCTACGTCAATTTAAGTTCTGTTAGCGAAACAGTTGGCTTAAACAGAATCTTTACCGGTAAAGTAAACTTGGTTGGTCTTTTGGGCGATTTAGTCCAATGGATTACAGTCATTGTTTTCTTGATTCCGGCATTTGAGATTTTGAATCTAAATCAAGTCAATGAAGTCTTGCAGAATGTCGTAGCTTATGTACCAAATGTTGTAGCAGCCGTATTTATTCTTCTAGTCGGCGTGGTTGTAGCTGACTTAGTATCTAAGGTAGTTACCGAGACATCAAAGACCATCGGAGCTAAAACTTCCGATGTTTTAGCTGATGTTGCCAGGTACTCTATCGTAGTCTTTGTAAGTCTTGCTGCAATTTCGCAGCTTGGCGTCGCCCAAAGGTTGATCGAAAGTCTCTTCACCGGCCTTGTAGCTATGGTAGCTATCGCCGGCGGTATTGCTTTCGGTTTTGGCGGCCAAGATACTGCTAAAGACTTGGTCAACAGGCTTAGAAAAAATCTTCCTAAATCTTAATTGATTTAGGCAAACAAATATAAAAAACAAAAGATGGGGCTTCGGCCCTATCTTTTGTTTTTTTTGGTTTTCATCTTTTAATAATGATATTTTAAAGAAATGGTTCGAAAATTTAATAGGTCTTTTCTTTTTTAGGGTGGTGGCTTAATTGAACAAAAAGAAGAGAGCTCAAGGGATTAAAAAGTATGCCCAGAAGGGAGGAAAAAGAACCTTTGAAAAATACGGACGAGATCATTTCGTCGAAATGGGTCGAAAGGGCGGAGCCAAAGTTCAAGAATATGTTCGTTTAGGCAAGAAGCAGCTAGAGGAAGAAGAAACAAGGGTAAAAAAGGAGAGTCCTCTTCCTAAAATCGCTATACATATTGAGAGAAAGAAAATGGACAAAATAAAAGAAAAGGAAGAAAAAAGGCCCGATACCCACAAAGCGCACAAGTCCCCTTAAGAATAACTTAAGGGGACAAATCTTTGAATAATATTCAATTAATCCATCTACCGGTTTACAAATTAACTGATTAGCTATTGTAAAACTTGGCGGAATCTTCAGGGAAGACCGGATTTATAACCATCCCGGTTCCAAGTTCAAGCCCTGCCCAGATATTTATCCTAGGCTCGACTTTTAATCTGAAATGATGGCTTTCTAGGTCCAAAGAATTATCGAAAAAGTAATTATATGAGATTCCGGCATCGTCCAGTTTTCCGGTTATTTTTTTAAGAGCCTTGGCTAAAGATTCTAGCTCTTCCCCATGGAAATCATCAATTGTCCTTTGATGCTTCAAGGGCATAATCCAGACGCCAAAAGCATTCGAAGAAGCGTAAGGGCAGATACCAATGACGTTGTCGTCTAAGTAAGCGACTCTGGGCGAATGCCTTTCCTTTCTTATAATATCGCAATGGGGGCAGGTGCCTTTGTTTAGGAAATACTCATCGACGGCATCAGATTCCCTCACAATTTTCGGTGGGATCAAAGGGAGAGCAATGATTTGGGAATGGGCATGGGCGACTGTAGCGCCGGCTTTACCGCCGTCATTCTTAAAAACAAGGACATGTCTGACCCCTTTCAGCTTCTTAAGCTCTTTGATCCTTTGGTCATAAACCCTAAGGATTCGCATTATGTCTTCCAAAGGCAAATCAGAAAGTTCCTTATTGTGTTCAGGCGTTTCGATTATAACCTCTTGTTTGCCGAAAGCTTTGGGGTTATCCGGTGTTAGGGCCGGAAACTTATTTTCAATAATAGCGATCCCAGGGTATTTTTTATTGTCGAAATCCTGAATTATCTTCTGATCTTTTAGATTCTTGGGGCAGAAGTAACATTCGTTTATATCCAATTCCTCCTTTTGGTCCTCGTGAATATTATGAAGCCTCAAATTCCTTTTAGGAGCAAAGATAACATAAGAGTCTAAAAAATAATGTTTTCTAATTTCCGCTTTTTTCATAACCCTATTTTAACTTAAAAATTAAAAAACTGAAAGCTGGTTAATATCATAATGTATGGAATTGCATAAAGATTTAATATGGAAACATTCATTTTGGCAGGCAACTTTACATGGGGGATGAGATGGCCACTGAAAGAGGGAACGGGCCGAGGGATCCGGAAGCTATTTATAGAAGAGCTTTTAGTGAGATTTCGGCAAGATGGAAAAAGGAAACATTCTTAAAAAGAAAGGCTGCAGCGAACTTTGTTGTCTATAAGATAACGGGTCTTTCGCCTTATACGCTGGGTCTAGGCGGACCTTCGGTTCGCGAGCATGTAGCGAAATGCGTATCAAAAACGGCAGTAGGTAGAACTTACCGCGAAGCCATGATCGAAGTGCGAAATTTCGCATGGGTCTTTTTCGGACCGATTACAGATGCCCATGTCGAATGTTTTCTGGCACATGTTTGCCATGATAACGATCCAGAAGACATTCATGCTCTCCATACTCTTATTGATCAGAGAAAACGAAGGGAGGCGTCATAATTGCCCGAAAGAAAGAAAAAAGGCAAGATGACCGTTAGAGAGGCTGGAAGTAAAGGAGGGGGAAGGGTTCGGGAGCTTATCGA
>JAMCYV010000033.1 GCA_023473595.1 Patescibacteria group bacterium
TTCATCAATAATTTTTGACTTTTGAGTTTCCCGTTCTCCATAGTTTTATCGGTTTAGAAGTAATTATTAAAATCCAACTTTTATTATGTTTAATCAGGGATCTCAATGTTGCACTACGAAGGATGAATGATTTTTGAATTGTCTTTATTCATACCTCAAAGCATCCAAAGCATTAATTCTAGTCGCCCTATAAGATGGATATAAACCTGTAAGTAAGCTGATTGCAAAAACGAATAAAAAGACAAAAATTATTGATGAAAAGGGAAGATAAAAAATTTCTACTGGCTTATTTCCAGAACTCAAAGCTAAATTAATAATGTTTTGATTCAAGAGGTACCCCACTTCGTAGCCTCCCCAAATTCCCAAGAAGCCGCCTGCACTTCCGATAAGAAGCGTTTCGGTTAAGAAAATCCGGTAAATATCCTTTTTAGTTGCCCCTAAAGCTTTCATAAAGCCGATTTCCCGGGTTTTTTCCAAAAGCGAGATGGTAAGAGTATTAAACATGCCGATTGAAGCAATAATTATGGCAATAAGGCCAAAGCTTAAGAGGATAAACTGAAAAATGCTAAAGAATTGATTTATCTGATCAATGGTATTTTTGACAGCCGTTACCTTAAAACCTAAGTTTTCAATTTTCTGCTTCGCTTTATCGACTTTGGCTTTATCTGCCACTTTGACTTTTAGGTTAGTGTATTTTGCTACTCCATACCCCTTGACAGTTTCAAGAGGCAGATAAATGTATGGGGCGCTATCGTTTTTCATTATCCCGACAATTTTAAAGCTCTCAATATGCTTTGTCTCTTCTTTAGCTGCTTCAGCATTTAAAAGATCTTGTCTGATAGTAAAAGATACTTTGAGATTTTTGCCTATCATTTGGGATCGGTCTTTAACCCCCAACTGATTTAAAGCTGCTAGATTGATTAAAATATCTTTTCCATTATCTCCTTTGAAGAATGCTCCTTCCTCAAGCTTTAAATCTTCCATCTCGATGTAATCGAGATTTCTCCCATAAAGAACACCATCAATAGCCGAAGTCTCAAGCTCGAACCTCGCCGGAAGACTCACGCTCTCGGCGACTTTTTCTATGTCGCCAACGCCAGCAATTTTTTCCACCGCTTGGTCATTAATAGTGATAATTTTCGATTTGCCGGCCGTAACGTCCATAATGCTTAAAGCCTCAAGATTGGCGATTTCATTTGTCGATATTCTTTGAAGCCCCATCCCCAAAGAAATTAGAAAGACAACAAAGCCGATTCCTAAAGCTACGCCTCCCATCGTAAGAAAAGTCCGAAGTTTCCGGTTTTTCAGGTTTTTGAAAGCTAAAATAAATATATAACGCCTTTTCATTTACGATCCCATTATAATATCTCTTGATTCTAAATTTGGACTTAGAGCAACTTCTCTAACTAACCTTACTTCCTTTATTTTTCCATCTTCCATAAAAACAAGTTTGGAAGCGAATTTTTCATATTCAGGATTATGAGTTACCATAACAATCGTCCTCTTGAATTCTTCATTTAATGATTTAAAAACGTACATGAGATCATCAGAAGAAATTTTATCCAAATTCCCAGTAGGTTCATCGGCTAAAATAATTTCTGGGTTGGAAATAAGAGCCCTTACTGTCGCCACTTTTTGCTGCTGTCCTCCCGAAAGTTCAGTTGGACGATTTTTAGAAAACTTGTCCAGATTAAAAAGCGTTAAAGCGTTCCTCGATCTAGTAAGCGATCTTAAATATGTGTAACCGCCGATATTCAAAGGAAAAGCAACATTTTCTAGTATATTTAAAGATTGAATCCAGTTTGCCTGCTGGTAAACTATTCCGAAATGATTGTGCCTTAAGGTCGATCTCTCATCATCTTTCAAAAGATAAACATCAGCGCCCTTTAAAAAAACTTTGCCGCTGGTAGGTTTTTCAAGACCAACGATTGTGTTTAGAAGAGTGCTTTTCCCGCAGCCTGAAGGCCCAAAAATAATAACAAATTCGCCAGGAAAGATATCAAGATCAATCCCTTTCAAAACTCTCGTTTTGGCCTGGCCTTTGCCAAAGCTTTTTTCCAAATTCTCAATTTTTATTACCGGTTTTTTCATAAACACTTAACCTCCAAAAACCATTCCGAAAAGCCAGCCGATGCTCCTCTGGAGAGACTTTATGACCATATCAACTACAGATTCGGTCGTCTGCTCGGTAAGAACAGCATTATCGATGCTTCTTGAAACATTATTAGATCGGTCTTTTGAGATGACGCTAAAATGGTACGAAGTCGAAGGTTTAAGATCGGAAATAATGACTAAATGAGAGTTGGCGTAAGTCGAATCTTCTTGGGTCTTGTAAGAATATTCTGTCCCGGCAGCGCCGATTCCAAAAACAACTTGGCTTGTTGCCGGTTCATCAGTATCCCAAGAGATAACAAGCTGGCCCTTGGCGTCAGCGCCAAACCCAACGATAGAAGATTCAACATTAATATTAGATATTTCAGGTGGCCTGGTATCGAAGTCAGTCTTTAAGCTTAAAGTATCCGACACCGCCTCGTCTCCGTAAGCATCTCTCCCCTTCGCGATCAGCCGATATTGGGTATTGTCCTTAAGATTGTAAATAATAATGGTATGCTTTAACTCAAGCTTGCTTGAAGAAGCCTCCAGGCTTTGGGACAAACCGCCCTCCGAATATTCAATAATTGAGGTCGTTGGAACATTCGACTCCCAAGTAGCCTTAATGCTTGCTGTAGACGTATCTTTCTGCTGTTCGATTTTCAAGTTAAAGATTCGCGGGAAAGTCAGAGTATCGAAAGCATAATCGTCAGATGTCATCGTATTGCTGTCAATATCGGTACCGGTAATCTTAAAATGATAAGTTGTAGTATGCTCTAGGTTTTCAAGTTTTATAGTATGAGTAGTAACTTGCGATCCTGATTTGTCTTCAATGGTTGCACCGTAGGAAGTCGTCTTGCCATAATAAAGCTTGGAGGTTGAAGCCGAGGTTGTCTTCCAGGTAATAATAGCTGAATTTAAGCGAATATCGGTAATATTAACTTCCGAAATATTCGGCGCTTCTTGGGTATGGATAGCTAGGTCATTCGAGTAACCGACATTACTATCAATATCTCGCCACATTGCCCTTAAGTGGTAAGTCGTTCCCGGAGTAAGCCCTAAAATATTTACGGTATGAGTCTGGGTCGAATCCAGCTGACCTTGGGTCATACCATAACTTGTATCTGGACCTAGTTGAACAAAAGAATCAGCTTCTCTATCGGTTGTCCAAGACATGACTGCTTTTGTCGATTGGACCGTGAGAGTCGGGAGACCAATCAGATTAGGCGGCGTCGTATATCTGCCGGTTGGCTGTTTGGAAACAACTGTTGAGGAAGCTGAATAATTGCCAATATTATCTTTAGCTCTAATTCTATAATAATAAGTTGTGCTATTTGACAAACTAGTATCAAGATAGCCAGTAGTCTCCTTAGCGGTAGTTGCCACTTGAATCCAATTAATGTTATTAATACTTCTCTCAACGATATAACCATTAAAATCAGGGGTAATTTCTGTTGGTTGATCCCAGTTTATGGTCAATTGCCATCTTGAGGATTCTCTGTTTGAAGAGTCGGTGATCATAATGCTTTGAGGGATACCGGGAGCAAAAGTATTGCAAGTGAAGCTAACTTGAGCGTAATTCGTCCAGCCGACATTACCGTTCTCGTCTTTGGTAACTGCATAGAAAGTGTTGAGTCCGGCATGCGTCGCGAAAGCGTCATAAGCAGTATAAGCATTGGCGGTAAAAGTGGCATTTTGGGCATCCGGGATGGCGTTTACCGAGTAATAATATCCTTGGGGGACAACCCCTGTCGGAGCACTCCAGGTAAATTTAAATTTATTTATCGTCTGGGCTTGGGATTGGGAAATATCGGCTTGGAGGCTTTGAGGCGCGGGGATATTTCCAGAATAATAATAATTCACAGGGATGGTTGCAGAATAATTGCCGGCATTATCAAGAGTTCTGATTTGTAAAATATTGACTCCGTTTTGGTAAGAAGTAATATTAGAAATGCTGGTAGAGCCGGCAAAGGCCCAGGTTGCGTCAACCTGTTTTTTGTATTCATAACCCTTCAACCCGGAAGCATTGCCGTTAGCCAGAGGATCCGAAGCGGCCGGCCAGGAGAAAGCAAAGGAATTAGTAACGCTCCAGCCGGCCGGATCGGGAGTAATGTAGGAGACCGCATCGGGATTGGTTGAATCGTATTTGTAGGTAAATAAGGTATAAACCGAGGTGTCGGCATTGGAATAAAGATTGCC
Organism: Patescibacteria group bacterium; assembly: GCA_023473595.1. Classification (GTDB taxonomy): domain Bacteria; phylum Patescibacteriota; class CPR2; order UBA1875; family JAMCYV01; genus JAMCYV01. Next base: position 4,291 of record JAMCYV010000033.1, read on the forward strand.
AGCCCTGTCTTTCGCACGCACTCTCAAGTAAAAAGTCTTTCCGGAATCAGCGGTTATAACGATGGGATTATATGTATTCCCGACCTGATAGCTGCCGCTGACAACCGGATCTAAGGTATTATTTCCTCCCCAATAAACCCAGTATCCGTCAACCCCCGAAGTGACATCGGTAGCTCCATTAAGAGTGAATTTGGGTGAGGTATAATTATACCAATTACCCGAAGTAATAACCGCGGGGTCAGATGGCGAGGCTTGGCCGGCAGCGGTTGGATTTGTCGGAATTGCTCTGTCCAAAGTAATGGCAGCTGAAATCTGGTTTGTGATGTTACCGGCATTGTCTTTGAATTTGACATAGACGGGCTTTAGACCATCCAAAGAATATGACGGGCCACCATAGTTGGTAGTAAGATCCCAGCTTGGTTTAGAAACGCTATACGGCTCCCAGGTGCCATAAAGGATATTATCGTTTGAAAATTGCATCTCCAGCATCCCGGAAGTAGCATCGGCAGCCGAGAGAGTTAGGTTTACAGGATTTAAAGTAGTATATTGGCTACCTCCGGCGATACTAATAGAAAGCGTATTCGGATTGGCACTATCAAGCTTAAATTGTTGGTTTCGGATAGTCTCTAGATTACCAGCGCTATCTATCGTTCTCCAATACAAGGTATGGGTTCCCTGACCTATTGAGAGATCCATATCAAGAGGAGCTGTGTAAGTTGAAGGCGATGTAAATGTGGGATCATTCCACTTGTAATAAGTAATGCCATTGCCGCCGGAAGGTGAAGGGTCAGATGGCGTAAGAGTGATGATAGGATCCGTCTTAAACCATCCGCCGTTGCCATCAGGAGCAACCGGAGCCGTTGAATAATTAGTTGTCGCTGTTTGGGTGTCAACAAAAACCGTTAAAGCGTTTGAATCCGGCGAAGGATCATTATTAGAATTAAAAGACCTAGCTGTAATATTTGTATGATTACCGTCAGAAAAAGTATTAGCGCCGTAATTAGCGTTTGAGAAAGTAAAATTCCCAGTGCCATCGGCAGTTGTTGAAGCTTTTTCAGTGCCGTTGTCATAAAGTTTAACTGTAAGCCCCGCTCCCCCGCTAACCGAACCGGTAATTTGAGGGGTATTGTCATTTGTTGGAGAACTAAATGAATTTAGTGTTGGGGTATTAGCAAGAGTAGTGACCGAAGGGAAAGATATTGCCTGCTCAGAACCAAAAGAAGAGGTAGGCTCGGTAGCAGCATATTTGCGGATTTTCAGATCATCAAAATAATAAATAAAATTACTGTTGTAATCTCCGAAATTGATCCTATTCATAGTCGAAGATGCAAAAGGAGTCTGATTAGCTGCCACCAATGAACCATTTTCATAATAATTGACTGTCCCAGCAGATTTCAGATAATCAAGTCTTAAATCTGCCGAGTAAGGACCTGTAAAAGAACCGAAACTAGCCCAACCAGCATTATTTAAATACATTTTATTTGGAGCACCATAATAAAATCCCATCCTTCTATTATCCGTTTCGCCACGAACATGGAACATAGCTCCTTGGTTTCCAACTGGCGTCTGGACATTGCTCATACTAACTTCGTAGATCATATCTTGAGTTGGAATATAAGGTTTCCAAATTGCCCAACCAGTAGAAGTACTATTTATGCCTGTGATCTTTAATTTATTCCCGTTAATAGATCCGATATCATAGTCCTCGGTCCAACCGTTTCCGACAGTAGTATTATCCGCTCTATTAAAATCATCAAAAAAATCAAAAGTATTACTGCCATTGCTGGTGGTAGCTGCGGCGGAATTTCCGTAATACATAAAGATTTGTTTCGTCGGGCTGGTAACCGAGGGAACTTTTGCCCAAATTTTATAATTTTTAGCTGTAGTAGAATTATTTATAGATTCAATCCAATAAGGGATCTGGGTTGTGCCATTAGAATCGGTAATTCTGATATCTCCCCCATCCGTTTTAACTTTCTGCCAAAAGCCACCGTCGTTAGATGCTGCCTGAACATCCGGAGCAGAAAAAGACCGATTATAAACCTTCGCTTCATCAATCTTGCCATTAAATAATCTACTTGCAAAATAATCGTTTCCTATGTAAAAAGTTCCGGTACTTGTTCCATAATTGTTAGTCCTGGGTTTAGAAAAGTCTAAATTATTATTAATATAAGTTGTAATATTTGATCCGTCAAAAGTAGCAGTGACTAGTGTCCAGACATTTAAGGGAACAGCGCCGCCTAAACCGTCTATATTATATGTTGTATTACAGGTCGTTGCGTCACAAAGGTAGAAAGCCAGTTTATTGTCGCTTCTAATTAAAAGAGAATAACCGTTTGTTGAATCGTCCCTGCTAACTATGCCGGAATATGCATTGGCAGAACCTTTCCAATAAATCCAAGCAGAGATAGTGATTGGTCCAGTAATATTAAGGCTAGGGCCAGTGCCACCATTCACATAATCATCAGCGCCGTCAAAATTTAAGGCGTTTCCATATTTCCCTGGAGCGCCATTATTCCAAGCTTGAGCAACCGTAGTCTGGCTTCCAGCAACGCCAATTGTAATCGTCCCGTTATTTCCATTCCCAGAAGAATCATTTACTGTAGCCCCGGCACCCTCATCAAAATGCCAATCGCCAACCACGTTAGCTTCCGAATCAAGAAGAACCTGATAATCAGAGAGTGCTGTTCCGCTGGATACAGTAACTTGCTTCCTGTACTGCCAATTAGCATCAAACCAATCATAAGTCGTGGAGTTGCTAACGCTGGTATTGCCAAGATTATCGACGGCTTTTACCCTAAAGTAATACTTTGTATTTTGTGATACAGTATTATCCGTAAAAACAGTCGAATTCGTAGTGCCAACTTGGGCCCAAGTCCCGGGAGCGCCAGAAACATCAGGAGCCCTTTCTACTCTGTAAACCGGATTGGCCAGCCCGGATTCACCGTCTGTCGAAGCAGTCCAGGAGAGTGCAACCAAGCTTGAGGTAATCGTACCAATGGTCAGAATCGGCGTTGTTGGCGGAGTGGCATCGTAAGCGTAAGCGACTGTCCAATCATTGAGCTTTGAAGTATTTGCTTGATTGGAAGTAGAAAGATTTGCCCGAAGTTTGAGAGATGGATAACTGGCAATAGAAAGGGTTGAAAGAGATACAGGCGAAGCCGTAAAGCCGGCTGAATTTCCTGCTAGGTCACCATCGGGAACTAAAGAACCATCTGATTTTAAGACTTGAATGGTCAGCGCCGTCCCGGCACCCGTAACATCTCTCGTAAAAGTTAGGTTTCCCCAATTGCCATAAAGGCCAGTGGGTTGGACTAGCGAAGATACAAAGTTTCCGGAACCGACATAGTCGGTAGAAGTCTGGGAAGGTATAACCGTTGGCTCAGAAGAGGCGTATTTGCGGACAAAAACATTGTCAACATAAGCATCACCCGTTGTAGCCCCGTTGCCGGTATAAAAGAGCACTTGTGAATAGTTAGTTGAAGCCGAGGTTGTATAAAGTGCAGCTGAATTATCGGCATGATATGTCGTACTGGAAGGGCCAATAACTGTTTTATATTTATGCCAACTGGTCCCGTTTGTTATCTGACCGCCGGTCTGATATGTTCCATCATATATGTTATAAGTAGTCAGTGGATCACTAATACCTATTAAGCGAGGATTAGTACCGCTTACGCCGCCATACCAGTAGCCGCCGATGTATTTCTCATTCCATTCAATTACAGCTGGAGAGGTTGAGTAAGTTTTCCTTATATAATTAGTTTGGTAATCTCCGAATACTCTGGCACCATAATTGCCCGAGTAAGCATATGAAGCGCCGGTAGTAGGAGAGCCGGTTACGGTCCACTTGCTAAGATTCCCTGCCTCAAAATCGTCAAAAAATTCAAAGGTATTTGTTCCATTGCTTGATGACGTTGCGCTGGCATTGCCATAATACTTATAAATTGTTTTTGTTGAACTAGCTGGAATGGAAGGAACTTTGGTCCAGATTTTGTAGTTTTTGGCAGTCGTGGAATTATTCAAAGATTCAATCCAGTAAGAAAGCTCTGTTGTGCCATCGGAGTCAGTAAAACGAATATCAGAGCCATCTGATTTAATTCTTTGAAAAAAGCCACCGTCATTATAAGCAGAAGAAACTTCTGTGGAAGAAAGTGCTTTATTGTAAAGCTTGAACTCATCAATAGAGCCGTTGAACCACTGGCTAGCAGGAGGACCAGCATCCGTTCCATAACCGCCCAGAAAAGCTGTTCCTGTATTGTTTATACTTCCACTGTTAGTAGCAATTGAAGATGGGGTCCCATCTGCCGAGCCATCAATATAAATTTGCCCGTTGCCGTCTCTATCAAAAGCTGCAGCAATATAATGCCAAGAGGTTGTATCAGTTATTGTACTTGTTGAATTAAAAGTGGAATAACCGATTGTTGGATAGTTTTGAGCTATAGAAGCATAAATTTTATTATCAGCCCCAAAATAGAAATCATACCAGATTGAGGTCGCCTGTCTTTTAATAAAGAGTCTTTGGTCGGTATTAATGGCGGCTCTTTTGACCCACATCCCAATGGTAAAGTCGCTTGTTCCCATATTAAGATTGCTGTTTGTTCCAAAATTTATATAATTTCCGCTTGCCGCTCCTTTATAGGCAGCTCCATACTTGCCGGAAGCATCCCAATAAGTAGCACCATTAGGGGTTCCTGTGATGCTGTTTCCTGATGAGTCGTTTACTGATGTACCCGAACCTTCATCAAAATGCCAATCGCCGACAACATTTTTTTCGGAATCGAGAAGAACCTGATAGTTGCTTAGGGCGCCGCCGGCGCTATTATCAACAGCCACCGAGCTTTTATACTGCCAAGTTCCCCCGCCGGCATTGGAAAGCCCGGTAGGGATAGTCGCTAGAGCTAAATTTGTATTAGAGTCCGCCGGAACCGTATTTGTATAGGTTCCATCGTTTGTTCCGTTAAAAGTCGTTTGGGTCCAGGAGCCATTGGCCGCCAGAAGAACATTTTTGTTAGCATTAAACGAACCGAAAATAAAAAGCAATAAGTAAAGGCATAAAACACCAGCATAGGAAATTCTATAAATTTTATGTTTGTTTAATTTCGGACGCCAGCCATTTTTCCGAAAAGTCACTACCTTAAACCTCGGCTTATTACAAAGGACGGACCTTTGTCTGACCTTTACAAAGGTCCGTCCTTTGTAAGAACCTCTTTCGGCTTGCTCCGACTTAATCAAACCAAGCCAAGCCGCTAGCTCTTGCTTTAATTTTCCAATTTTAAAATGAAGCTTTGAAAGCCCCTCTTTCACAAGTCCAAACACCTTCAAATTAAACTTGCTCCCAAGCTTTTTCATAAATTATTCTTATGTTTAAATCTTACAAAAATTAAAAGGCCTTTGCAAGTATTTTACAAAGGACGGACCTTTGTAATGTTCCCGTTAATTTATTCCAGCACCAAATCGCCCAGAATTTTACCCGAATCAAGAGCATAATCTTCTACAAAATCCTCATATTTTGATTTGTCGATAAGATCACTATCTTTATTTTGATCAAACATTTCTAGAATAAGTTTTGACTTGATCCATTTTGTGTTTCTTAACCCCAAATAGTCCTGATAACTAGAATAGTCATATTCCCTAATTACAAAGGACGGACCTTTGTTATTAAGAGGATTTAAATGAATATAACGAGATAAATGTAAAAGATAAGCATCATCCTTTACAAGAACAGCTTTATACCTGCCCTGAAAAAGGGTCCCAACCCTATCATATTTATCGTTAAAATAAAGACTATAGCTAGTAGCTAAACACTTCAAAAATTCGGCAATGTCTCTTTCACCTTTTTGTTTTAAAAGTAAATGAAAATGGTTTGGCATTAGAACATAGGCCAAAAGCTCGATCCGCCCACAAAAACTTCTTCTTACAAAGGTCCGTCCTTTGTAATTTTTAGTGTCCCTTAATGGATCATTTTCGTCTATGAGATATTGCTTTAAAAAATATAAAAACGTTTTGTAATCTTGGCCATCAAGAAAAATATCTCGTTTCTCAACGCCACGATTATAAACATGATATATGCCACCTTCTACATAATTTTTTAGCACATTTCTGCTTGGCATATTATCATATTATTACAAAGGACGGACCTTTGTAAAGCCACAAGAAACTGGATTAAGAAAAAGCCGATTTCTCGGCCTTTTCTTTAATTAATTGCATGATGATACCCTGTTATTCCTCTTTCTTCTCTTCTTCCAGAGCTTTCTCTTCGCCTATCTCCTTTTCAGCTTTTTCAGCTTCGGTGGCGGCTTCTTCTGGCTGGCCTTCTTCTGCAGGCGGTATTTCGGCTTCCTCTACTGGCTCCTCGAGTTCTGCTAATTCTTCTTCGCTTCTTGGAGGCTCAACAAAGGCAACCGCTTCTTCAGGATCATCAAGGATTTTGATAGTCTCTGGTACCTTAAGATCTTCAACATGGATAACAACATCGAAGTCTGTCAGAACGGAGATATCGACTTCTATTTCAGAAATAAGATCGCCCGGCAAACACTCAACTTCAACCTTGTCTTTGTTAGTAATAAATGACCCATCCATCTCCCTAACAGCACTCGATTCGCCAACAAAGTGGATTGGGATCTCGGTCGTAATTTTTTCAGTCATCTTGACTTGATAAAAATCAACATGAATTGGACGTCCGGTAACGCCGTCTAGCTGAACATCATGAATAAGGACATTAGTCTCTTTCCCATCCTTATCTCTAAGAAGGATAATAGTGTTTCCGCCGGCTTCATGATAAAGTCCTTCAAATTCCTTTAAAGGAACAGTTAAGCTTTTGGACTCAACATTATGGCCGTATAAAACAGCTGGCAAAAAGCCATCCACTCTTAGGGTTTTTACTTTTTTACCGGTGATTTCCCGGGAATCAATTTTTAGAATTGGTTTTTCCATAATTTTAAAGCAAAATAACGAATATTATCTTATCAAAAAAAAGACCTTGTGTAAAGAATTAAATTTGAACTTGAGATTAGCAAATTCCGACAATGCGGGAAAAATTGAGCTGCAAAGCAAGCGAGTGGAATACTCCAAAAAGTGCTTTGTCCCGATAACATCGGAACCGACTAAAAGGAGTTCATCTTTTTGAACCAGTCTACGCTTAGCTTCGATCTGGCAGGGATGGAGGGCCTGCCCAGCGTAACTTTAGTGAAGTTGGATAACTTTTTCTACTTTTGGTTACTCAAAAGTAGAAAAGAATATCTTTCTTATTTAGAGCTGGATTCCCGCTTTCGCCGGGAATGACGAGAGAGAGGCAGGAATGACAGAGTAATTAGTTAAAAACGGTTAGTTTTCCTAAAAAGCGTTTTGAAATCGCCTTCATAGGTTAAGAGAAAATCATGCAATTCCATAAGTTCGTCGGCAGAAATTTCAGTTTCCGGCTTTTTTTCATTTGCATTAAGGTCGGTGACTTTGGCATGGCCAGTAATTCTTTGGCCCGGACCTACGGCAAAGTTTACCCAAGCCGAAGCCTCGCATTTTTTGCAATTCATTTGCATAAGAAGAAGACCATCTATCTGTCCGATTAGATGGATCTCATCAATACTGTAGTCTGCGCCGCATGAGTAGCACTTTACCGTTTTCTGGAGGTTTTTTAAAAGGCTAAGTAGCTGCTTCCCATTCATAAGTTTCCTTAAGAATAAGGATAACAGCCTTATTTCTAATAGTCAAGTATGCTCTAGGCTCTTCTCACCTTAGGCGTAATCCACCATTCTAGCCTTTTACCAAGCATTAGTCTAGTCTGGGAGTCTAAGGCCGGAAGCGAGCTTAAGATAATGGCAACCACTGGGGACAAGATAAACTGCAAAACCATGCTTACATGGCGCATCGGCCCGTATTTTGTCGGCCGTGGCGGGAGAAGCGAAAGATAAACCCAGACATTGGCAAAGATCCCGATCCAGGCGAATCTCGCCACCATGACTGCATAAGCAGTGACATTATGGGCAATGACTGTATCCTGGAATGCCCGATTAAAAAGGAGCGGGATCCAGGCTCCTGCAATAAGGAAAGAAGCCGTCGCCCAGGAATAGCCTCCGGCAAAATGCCTGAAAGTCTGAACTGTTTTCTCAAACCAGGGAATCTCTTTATGCTTCAAAAAATTAGTAACAATAAAAGGAAAGTCAGAAGCTCCCCAAGCCCAGCGCCGCCTCTGGACATATTGGCTCTTAAAGGTTTTCCAGCGGGTCTCGGCAAGAACAGCGTCTTGATAGACAGGGATAAGAAGCGGTTCCATCTTGATCCGGCCATTGTAGACAAAATATGTCCTCCAAAATTGATGCCCGTCTTCAACGATAGAATGTAGAGCCCAAAAATCCGTTTTAATAAGGGTTGGCAAGCTTTGGCTGTGGGCAGCAAAGGTCCGCATCCTATAAGGCCTCATTGACTCAACTATCTGCCAAAAAGAAGATCCGATCGCCGCCAGCCGATTCATCGCCGGTGTATCCCAGATATTATTAAAAAGAAGTGGCACCGGCTGATAAGTTTTGTATTCCCTGTAAGGATCGATAATATAGCGGTAAGAAAGCCTCGCCAGATACTCCTTATGAAGAATATGGTCGGCGTCTAAATTAGTAACTAAGATATTGTCGAAAGGAATCTTTTCATTTTCTTTTAAATACTCTAAAAAGCGCTTTCCGGCCCAGGAGAAATTCGGTCCCTTCCCTCTGACTTCTCCTAAAATCCCGTCCGGGTGGATGTAATAATCGAAATAATAAAACTTGGAGCTGTATTTTTTCTTTAAAGCCTTGGCGACTTCTACCGACTGGGGCATCCTCTCCTCGCAGGCCAGGATAACAAAGACTCTTTCGGCTGGATAATTGCTAGTAAGGATTGCTTTAACAGAAGGCTCGACGATATCTATCCCCTCTGAAGAGACGGCAAAAAGGACAACATGGTAGATATCCTCGACTTTTTTAATCGATTTTTGAAAATCCTTTAGGCTGGAAATGGTTTCAATATCTTTTTTGCAATCCCGATCCTTTTGATTTCTTTTTAGATGGTCTAAAAGCGTCTTTTTATCCCCCACCTTCTCGCACCTATCGTACCAATTAGCCCTCATATATTTTTTCATCCAATAGTAGCCATGGTAGAGATGGCGCATCAGGTTGATCGCCTTAAAAAGCCAGTAGAGGTTGAAGATAAGAATAAAGCAGGCGACATAAAAAGGCAAAAAAGGCGCTAGGATAAAAGGTAAAAGAAGAGTTATCCAATCAGCGGTCCCCGGAAGAGTCTCTAAAAAACGATAAAGTTTTCCGTTATCTGGCATCTTAAATATTTATAAGATTAATAAAATTTAAAGCCTGGATAGTGAGAAAGATCTGAATAGCAATATTAGTAACTAAAAGGAAATAAGAGATAAGTTTTTCCTTTGCATAGAAATAAATGGCAAGGAAGCTATTTACCAAAAAGACTAAAAGACTTATAAAGTAAATAAAATAAAACTCATACCAATTGCCTGTCTCGGTAACACCGTAAAAACTGTCGAACCTTAACTGAATCAAATTTGTACTCGGTTTTATCCCAAGAAAAATGATAAAAAGAAGGGTAATATTAAAAATCGCTCCGAAAATGAGAATACCGGTAAAAGTAAAATTATCCAAAAATGAAAGGTCTAAAATCCCTCCGATAGTTTTCGATGATAATTTTTTGATATCCATATTTTTGGCGACCCGGACCGGACTTCCCAACGTTAACAGTCGGGATAAACTTCTCGTCCAGTCTGTAAATCAGCTTTAATGTCCTTAGAGCTAATAATTGTTTAACCTACAATCTTTGGCGACCCGGACCGGACTTCCCAACGTTAACAGTCGGGATAAACTTCTCGTCCAGTCTGTAAATCAGCTTTAATATTCTTAGCTAACAATTGTTAATAACCTACAATCTTTGGCGACCCGGACCGGACTCGAACCGGCGACCTCCACAGTGACAGTGTGGCGTTCTAACCAACTGAACTACCGGGCCATAATAGCATTATATTAAAATTTAGTAATTAGCTAAATTTTCCGACACTTGCAATCGGAACTCCGAATATTTAGCAATTTTAATCATCGGAGAACTCTAAGATTTTACCAGAAAAACACTGGTTTTTCAATAAGAGCTAAGTTAAGAACTAGTTCAAAAAGGATGAAAATTATGATAGAATTTAGGAAAAATGCGAGTGCCCTTCTTCACTAAAGTTATGAAGGATAAATGGTTCAATTCCGTCAAAGGCGGATAAAGTCCGAACATGACCTTTAAGCAAGTAAGCGGGATTAGTATAGTGGTAGTACGTAACCTTCCCAAGGTTGAAGCGCCAGTTCGATCCTGGTATCCCGCTCCATCTCACTGCGTTCGATGTAAACTAGTTCACCTTGAAGTTATGGAAAGCTCAAAACTTATAAATGGCTTATTATGTTTATTTAATTAAATGCTCGGATAATTATCTTTACACAGGGTTAACTTGGAGTATTGAAAAAAGATTAAAAGAGCACAAAAAAGGATTAAGTAAGATCACCAAGAATAGAAGGCCTGTTGAATTAGTTTACCAAGAAAGCTTTAATAGTAGAATTGAAGCTGCCAAAAGAGAAAAAGAAATAAAAGGGTGGTCAAGAAAGAAAAAAGAAAACTTAATTAATAGTTTACACTGAGGAGCTTAGCGACGAAGTGCCGATGTAGCTCAGTGGTAGATTTACCCGAATGCCAGCGTAGCTTAGTGGTAGAGCAATGCTTTCGTAAAGCAGAGGTCGTGGGTTCGACTCCCACCGCTGGCTCCAGGGGCCCTGGCAGGCGGGGCAACTCTTTCCCCGACGCTCCGGTCGGGATAAACTCCAAGAATAGGTCGTCGGTTCAAATCCGACCATCGGCTCCATGAAAAATTAAAATTGGTTCCCGAGTTCTCCCGACGTCAAGTCGGTCCGATGACCCCGACTATCGGACTCCGTCGGAGGATCCCGATCAAAGCGTCGGGAAAATCTCGGAGGCGGCTCCAGGGAATATTACCGTCAGAACCTTAACTTTGAATAAGGTTTTTTGTTTAAAGCGAAAAACTTAAGAGAAAATTTTCAGTTATAATAAATGCATGACTGGCTTAACTGCTGCAGCCGTTCTCACTCAAAGAGAAAAATATGGACTCAACAAGCTTCCAGAAAAGAAAGGCCTGATTTGGCCGAAGATTTTATTTTCGCAGTTCCTTAGCCCTGTAGTCTATATTTTGCTAATCGTTTATCTTGTCTCTCTAGTATTAGGCGAATTCAATGACGCCCTGCTTTCTGGCATTGTCCTCCTTTTAAATGTAGCCATGGGCTTTTACCAAGAATACAAGGCGGAAAGAACTTTCAAAGCCCTAAAAGGTTTAATCAAGCCAACCGCCACCGTTATTCGGGATGGAAAGCGAATTCAGGTTGAGGTGGCAGAGCTTGTCCCCCACGACCTAGTAATTCTCTCAGGCGGGGATCGGATCCCGGCAGACGGAAAAGTTGTGGAAGAGGTTAATCTCTTGGTTAACGAGGCTATTTTGACAGGAGAAGAAGAACCGGTCACGAAAAACACGGCCGAAGAAGAAAATGCGGTCTTTATGGGAACCTCCGTCGTAAGCGGTAGAGGAATAATGCTAGTCGAAAAGATCGGCACCAAGACAAAGTTCGGGGAGATAAGCGAATCCTTGGCCGCCATCAAGGAAGAGCCGACCGATCTCCAACAAAAGCTAACCAAGTTTTCCAAAACCTTAAGCCTTATTATCTTGGGATTTTGCGCTTTCATCTTTATCTCGGGGCTTGCAAGCGGAGAAAATATTTGGGAGATGCTGCGCCTTGCTGTAATCCTAGCCGTAGCCGCCATTCCGGAAGGCTTGCCCATCGCAATTACGATCATCCTAGCCTTAGGAATGAAAAAAATTCTGAAAAGGAAGGGTCTGGTGAAAAAGCTAGTCAGTATCGAAACTCTGGGTGCGACAACGGTCATCTGTACCGATAAAACAGGGACGCTGACAGAAGGCGTCATGAGGGTAGAAAAGACAAATTTCAAAGATGAAAATAAGGCCCTGACTTCAATAATTATAAATAACGAGCAAAAAAGCGGAATGGAGATTGCTCTTTGGGATTATGCCAAAGCTAAAATCAAAAAAGACCCTTATGAAATCATTGAAAATAGCAAAAAAATATTTGAGATTCCCTTTGATAGCCAGAAAAAATTCCATCTAACGGCGGCTGAAATCGAGAGCCAAAAAGCCTCTTATCTGGTCGGTGCCCCGGAAATTATCTTGGAATTTTGCGAAATACCGGAGGAGGAAAAAACCGGGGAATTAAAGAAAGTCGAGACTTGGGCCAAAGAAGGTTTAAGAGTTTTGGGGATTGCTATAAAAGAGACGGGCGACCTAAAAAAAGCTTCGGGGTTTGCCTTGCTGGGACTTGTCGGGATCAAAGATCCGGTCCGAAAGACCGTCAAGGATTCTATAGATATCGCTCAAAAGGCCGGAGTTCAGATTAAGATTATTACCGGCGACTTTCGGCTCACTGCCGAGAGCGTGGCCAGGCAGATCGGGATTAAAATAAGCAATAATAATGTCCTCGAAGGCTGGGAGATAGATAAATTAACTGATGAGGAGCTTCGGATTCATGTTAAAACGACAAAACTATTTGCCAGAGTCAGCCCGGAGCATAAGTTAAGGATCATCCAGGCCCTTCAAGAAAATGGGGAGATCGTGGCTATGACCGGAGACGGCGTTAATGACGCCCCCGCTTTGAAAAAGTCGGATATTGGGATGGCAGTCGGCGAAGCGACCGATGTCGCCAAGGAGACAGCGGACCTTATACTCTTAGACAGCAATTTTAAAACGATTGTAGCAGCAGTGGAAGAAGGACGATTGATCTTTAATAATATAAAGAAAGTTATTGCCTTTATCCTCTCCAACTCCTTTGCTGAAATTATCCTTATCTTCGGCGCCATTGTCTTCCGGCTTCCCGCTCCCCTAACGATTATCCAGATCCTGACCATCCACCTTGTCTGCGACGGCCCGCCAGATATTATCTTGGGGTTCGATAAAAAGCATAAGGGGCTTATGGAGATGCGCCCAGAAGAGATGAAAAGAGAAAAGATTCTTTCCACCGCTGTAAAATTTATTATCTTTTCGGTAAGTTTTGTAATCGGTCTTTCTGTCCTCTGTGTCTTTAATACCCTGAAAACTGACTTGGCGCTGGCCAGGACGATCTCTTTTGCTTCTATCGCCTCCGTTAGTCTAATCTATATTTTCTCCTTTAGAAATTTGAAAGCCTCAATCTTTAGTTTTGAAAATTTCTTTTCCAACCCCTACCTTTTTCTCGGCCTTGTTTACGGCTATTCAATTATCTTTGCTGCTGTCTATTTGCCGGCTTTAAACAAAGCCTTGGGCACAGTCCCTTTAAAAGCCCTCGATTGGCTGATCGTCCTTAGTTTAGGCTTGGTAGCGATAATAATCGTTGAAACGGTTAAACTCATTGAAAGAAAAAGCACTCTATTTAAAAAGAGAAAAGAGAGCCTTTCTTATAGCTAATGCAAAATCATTAAGCAGAGTGCTAAAATAACCTTATGGTAACTATTGTTCCAAAAACTAAATCAGGCAAATGGTCGGTTGGGTTAATTCTCGCCATGCCAATACTATTTTTTACCGGAGGATTTTTAGCGAATACTTTGTACAAAGAAGTGGCAGCCGATTCAATCATTGGAGATTTGACCGGAAGACCATTGCTTTCATTATCAATGTTGGCCGGCATAGCTTCCGGAGTTTCGGCATTTGTAACCGGAATTGTCGCTTTTATTAGACAAAAAGAACGCGCTCTCCTAGTTTACCTGTCTATCGCTTTTGGCGGAATGCTTGTCTTGCTTCTCCTCGGCGAAGTCTTTGTCTCCCACTGAAAGCTAGAGCTTTTTTGATATAATTAACTGTATTAAGGAGAATAATTTATGTCTGGAGAAGGAATTTCATCTATGCCGCCAAGCCCTGAAGATTCAAACACTGAAAAAGATAGTGAGCTTGTATTTGATCACGAAAAAGAAAAAGAACATCGTAAAGAGATACGCAAGATCTTAGTACGAAAAATTACAGAATCGGTTAAGGATATCGGGCTGAAGAAAAGCGGTAGCTCTGTTTGGCATTCTGAAGTTAATAACAAATGGCACATCCTGTATTTGCAACGCAGTACTACAAGTCATCTTTACTATATTGAAGCAGGTGTTTGTGATGTCCCTATCGATAAAAGCAGAAAACCAGATATTGCATGGTGTGGTTTAAAACGTAAGCGTATTGAGTATATAGTACGAGATTTTGATTTTGCCAAAGAACAATTAGAAAGCGAAGATCCCAAGATAAATCAAGAAATAAACGATAGGATACATTATGTTTACTCGCTTCTTGATTTTGAAGACCCAAAGAGAAAGAGTTTTGAAGAAATTTTCAACCCATCTGTGAGTATGGAAGTGGCAGAAGAAAAGATTGAAGAGATTGGCGAAATAGTCAAAGAATATGTCCCAAAATGGTTCCAAGAATCTGAAAATGATTAATTTATAGCACTGCCCTTCCCTCTTGTCCCTCAAGTCCTTTTTATTTTCTCTTAATATCAAATTTAATGTAATCTTTGCTTGTTCCGGTGGCGCCGATTATTGAAAATAAGTCGAAGGCGTCTTTTACTGACCTAACTTCTATTTCATAGCCATAAATATCAAATTTGTCGCCGGCTGAAATTTCTTTTTTGAAAGGCTCTCCTGTATCGCCATCTTTGTGTATTGATAGCCGGGCCGAATCGTCCTGAACATTAACAAGGCCTATAGAAATTTCGTTATAGCGGGTTTGCGTCCCCTGATAAAGGATTCTCGAATTATCCGAGTTATCGTTATTTTTAGAGAGCCAAGAAATTCCCGTTAATGTTATAAAGATCAAAAATATTACGATGGCTAGTATAAGCGGCCTTCTGGATTCTTTTATGTTTCGACTCTTTTGCACGGCTGAAATTATCTATAAAATGATTGGCTTCTTGAGTTGTTGCAACTACAGCTTTGGCAAAGGTTCTTGTAATAGATGTAGTAACTCTCAAGATATCCGCCATAAGAATAGCCGTTATGATTACAACCTTGGTTCCAACAGCTCGAGCAGCTGACAGAATAATACAATTGCTTCGGTGCTTGATAAGAAGGAGTCGAGGGCTGGCTTGGCGTTTTTTTGGTTCCCGAATTTGAATTATTCTGTTGTGTCGGCGTCGGTGTTTCCGTATTTGTAATACCAATCGATTTAAATAATTCATCGATATTCGGTCCATATTTGAAAAATGAAACTGCTATAGCAAGAATAGCAGTTACCACTATTACAAAGTTAAAAAGCTGGGGTAAGAATTTTATTTTTTGGCTTAGTTTCGGCACTAATTTGCCTTGAATCATAGAAAGGACAACGATAATGCCGAATAAAATAAATACCCCATATCGCTCATTTACAAATATCCTCACAACATAGATAAAGGGATTGTATAAAAAGTTCGTATAAATGTAATCGATAGTATTTGACATTTCTTTAATTTACTGCTTACTCTAATAATATAACAAAACTGCTTGTAAAGCATTAATATTTTGATTAAGAATTAAAATGCTAATTGAGTGTTCTTTTTCCCCTTGTCCCCCAAGCCTTTTTTTGCTACCCAATTTCTTTCGCTTTTTGCCAAACTGTGAAGAAATATTCTCTCAATGCCTTTGATAAATCTTCACTGAATATTTGCATCCCCGTTCTTTCTCTGGTCTCAAGAGGATTATTTACCGCTAAAAGTGATTTCTTAGCGTCAATAATAATGAGATGGAATCCTTCGCCAGGATAATGCCTGACTTCCCACTTCATCTTTTTCCAGCTGCCTAAAAGGTTTTTATTCTTCTCATGATACTCATGGGCGACCATCTTTATCGTTACCCCTTTTTCAATCGCATCCCTATGCGCCAGAAGCAGTTCCTCAGGGATTTCTTCCCCAATAGAGATAATTAAAATTTCTTTCTTCGCTTCTTGTACCATCTTGGCTGCCGTTATCATCATCGCATTCCGGCCGGACAAAAGATTAACTTCAGTGGCGGGTACATTTTTTCTTCCGCTTGAAAGCTCGCCTACAGCTTTATCTTTCAAAAGTTCTATTTCGGCTGTTTTTTTCTTAGCCAATGATTCAAGGGCAATACTCGGAGAAATTGCTTGGTAGATAGCTGGATGTTTTCCGGCAACAGATATAAACTCTTTTTCAATTAAATTTTCTAATAATCGGTATAGGGCATTGGGCAAGATAGAGAGCCTTTCTGCCATGTTCTTGACGCTGGAACTCCCCTCCTCCAAGAGAACTTGATAAACCTTTGCCTCATGGGGAGAGAGCCCTAATTTAACAAGCGTTTGTGAAGAAATTATGTCTAAATTTTCCATATTTACGCTTATTTTAACATATTACCGTTAAAACTACAAGTGGTATGTTAATATATATAATTCTTTGAAAATTTAATAAACACCTTTCAAAAAGGTTTTAGATAGAAGCAATGAGCAACCCATATATAAACTAGGTTAGCAAAGGAGAGAAAAATGTCGGTAAAGATTAAGGGCCTAAAGGGCCAAATCCAGGAACTAAAGCTTATCTACAACGATGATCTGGCGATAGTGAGGGGCTTTATGTACGGTTACCTTACTGCAATGTTCCCGCTTTGGGCTATTGCAACCGGCCGCACCCCAAGTAGCCTCACGGAGGAAAACGTTTGGCAGTTCCAGCAGTTCCTAGATACCAACGGCTTCTATATCAGTAACGAGGCGAGAGACGGTATCTTCGCCGATTACCAAGAAGCCAGGTCAGCTTTTCTTGATGATAAAACCATCGAAGAAAGAGAGGAGGAATTGAACTCCTGCATTGCAGAATACAAGATAGCCCAGGATGCAAATCGCTCGATGCGAAACGATGCTCTTGGACGAATCGACATAAAGGGCAAAGACTTCTACCAACAGTAACCCAAAGCGCCCCGAGAATTATCTCGGGGCGTTCTTTATATTCCCCTTGTCCTCCCAGCCCTTTTTTGCTATAATAGGCGTGAAATGTACTGGAGGGTCTATCTTTTATGATAAGACCTTTTTCGTTTGGCAACTTGAAGGGAGGAATGAGCTAGTGAGCATCATCGAAGCTATAAGAAAGCTTGCACAGCTTGTGGCGCGCGAAGGTGATCGTGAAGATGACGAAGCGCTTCAGCAGGTAATCAACGCTCTCGAAAATCACGGGATACAGACAAGCGAGTAATAGTATCTCGAGGAGATGAAAACTGAATGCGGAATGGAATTCATGTTTACCCGGATGACCCCCCGAGTAGAGAGTGCTATCTGGAGTTTAACCGCTTTCCAAAAAATTCCAAAGATCCGGCGACTACTCCGGGATGCGTTGTAACGACTCTCGAATGCAAGTGTGGAAAGCCCTATCACACCTTCAGGGTTGACGAGCT
Source organism: Patescibacteria group bacterium (assembly GCA_023473595.1). Taxonomy (GTDB): domain Bacteria; phylum Patescibacteriota; class CPR2; order UBA1875; family JAMCYV01; genus JAMCYV01. The sequence continues at coordinate 21,769 of JAMCYV010000033.1, forward strand.
GCGAGATGCTCTTAAGACCGGGGCAGCAAGGATACCACCAGAGCCTGACAAACAGCCAGTGGAATAGAATCAACCGGCACCACATTAAGGACTAGGTATATGCCACGTGCACACCTAGTCCTTTTTCTTTACTGGAATTATCCTCTCCCCTTGTCCCCCAAGCCCTTTTTTGCTATACTATAGGGAAATATTAATAATATTAAGGCCGGTTTCCGGTCGACAAGCAACTAGCAAGCCGATCGGTATGTTAATTTTGCTAGAAAGGAATAATCATGAACGAAAATTTACTTTTTTGGTGGTCGGTAATATCAACAGTCCTAAATGTTGGGCTACTCTTAGCCAGTGTTTGGCTACTGTCAGCAGAAAAGGAAAGGGCAAAAAGAAAGAACTCTCAGGTAAAGATTTGGCAACAAGATGCAAATGGTTTAAGTGCTGCTCTGCAGAGAATGATTAGTGACGTTCATAACGGCCTTTACACAACTACCCAGGATATGGCGAATACCCTTTGGGCATTACAAGCTCTTGCATTTTCGCTATATCAATCACTCTTTGAAGAAAGAGCTATCACAGAAGATGAATATAAGCAGCAGCAAAAGGAGCTTGTAGAAGAATACAAGAAATCCAGACAACCATTAATACCTGAGGAAGAAAGTACAAAAAAGAAATAGTTCTAGCGCATCTCGCTTCACCAGTAGACGCAGGTTGGAACAGAGATTTCCAAGCGTAAAAAGACACGAAATCGTTTAGAAATTCGTGTTTTTTTGTTAACCCACCTGTTGGATAGAACGGATTACTTTAAAAAAATATACTTATCTTTAAGAAAAAGCTTGCACCCAAGGTTTTTAAGAAGTCTTTGTCTGTCTTCTGGAGATCCGTTTGCGACTACATATTTCATATGAGATCTGACATCAATATGTTCTTTAGCTTCTTTTTGATACTTAGAACTTAGTTCATTAGAGTATTTTCTGTATTTATCAATTTCGTATTCATATTCTTTACGGAGTAAGAACTTATCAATATTAACCCCATCCATCGTCGAAACAAGCTGGGGAATTAAATCCCTCTCGTTGATCGGTTTTTGTTTGCATTGCCGTTTAGTGTATTTACTACACATGTAGTAAACATGTCTTTTTCTGGTTCCATCAGTATGTTCCCGGTATTTTTCTTCAGCAGTAATGGATGAACCGCATTCTCCGCACCTTAAAGTTCCTGAAAAATTGAAATTTTTGGGATGGTGTCTGCCTTTTGGAACTCTTCCTAAATTCTTCTGCACTTTGTCAAATAGTTCCTTGGTAATAATTGATTCGTGATCAACATCGTACCAGTTGCCGCTTTTAACCGGCCATTCAAATTTTCCGTAATAGTAAGAGTTTTTTAAGGTACGGTAGAGAACAGTAATTGTGAGTGGTTCACTTGACCGAGATTTAAATCCGATGCTCTCTGCCCAATCAAGGATTTTTCTGCCAGAGATTCCACTAGCTGACATCTCAAACATCCTTTTAATATGTGGCGCCCTTTTGGGATCCAGAGTAATCTTTTTCATCCCTTTAGCATGATTGGGATCATTTAAGTAACCTAAGGGGGTCATGCAAGGCCTCACTCCCATTTCGCATCTTGCCTTCATTCCTCTTATCACATTAATAGCCCTATTATCATTTTCGAGTTTGGCTTGGGAACCTAATATCATTAGTAAGAATTTATCGTTTGGGGAATTAGTAAAGACTTGGTTATATGTTCTAATTTCTGCCAACCTTCTTTGGTCGATTAAATCAACCAAAACCCCTAGATCCCCGGCATTCCTGCTTAGGCGATCGGTTTGCCAGGTGATTATCCCTTGAAATTTATCAGCTCTAAGGTCTTGGATTAGCTCATTAAAGACTGGTCTTTCACCTGAATTCTTAGCCGAATGAGATTCTCTCTTAACTTCAGTAACCTTTAGTTCGTCACGCTCCGCAATGGCCAGCATTTCCTTAACCTGAGAATCAATTGAAAGCGCTTGCTTTTCATCATTTTCGGTTGACTTACGTGCATAAAGGCAATAGTTGTATTTCATGGCCCCGAGGGTATCGCAGAAAAGTACTTCTGCTAAGCACTTTTTAGCTTTAATTATTCAAAGAATTGACATTGTTTTAAATTCTCGTTAAAATTACCTGTACCATTGGTAGAGGTAATTAATTGAAAGAAGGTGAAATGGCAACAAAGAAAGAACAGGCTCTTACAAACTTTAAAAAAGCGCAGAGTCACATGAGTAAAGTCATCAAAATGATTGAAAACGATGACTACTGCATTGACATTATGCAGCAGAACTTAGCGGTACTTGGTCTATTAAAATCAGCTCATGAAATGTTAATGGAAGGTCATCTCGATAGTTGTTTTAATGCAGCAATGAAAACAAACAACGTGGAACGTCAGAAAAAAATGATTGATGAAATTCTTAAGGTTGTTAAATACTCAAATAGATAGAAAGGTCCAGGAGGGATGATAAAATTCCAAGTCCTTGTTAAGGGAATGCACTGTCGTTCTTGCGAACTCATTATCGAAGAGGAGGTAAGTAAGATCCCGGGTGTTAAAAGAGTTCATGCGAGTACCAAAAGCAAAGCTGTCGAAATCTACAGCGAAAGATCGTTAAGCAAAAACGAAGTCGCAAAAGCTATCAGCGATGCTGGATACGAGGTTGGGACTGAAGAAAAAGTTCTAATTTCCAAAAATCCTCAAAACTACAAGGATTTATTGATTGCAGGTGTCATTCTTGTGGCTGTAATCTTGGTGGCGAAGCTATTTGGTCTTGATAAAATAGCTACTTCTAGCGGCTCAGGTAGAGCCAGTCTACCAGTTATATTTGTTATTGGTTTAACGGCAGGGCTTTCAACATGCATGGCCTTGGTCGGTGGACTAATTCTTGGTATATCAGCTAGGCATGCAGAAAAACATCCCGAAGCAACCCCGATGCAAAAATTTAGGCCACACCTTTTTTTCAACATTGGTCGTATAGCCTCTTACTTTTTCTTAGGAGGTGTAATAGGTCAGATTGGATCGGCATTTAAACTTTCGGGTCCAACCCTTGGCTTCATCACAATTTTTGTTGGTATTGTGATGTTTTTTCTTGGTCTCCAGCTTATTGAAATATTTCCAAAACTTTCGAGTGGGTTTACTCTACCAAAATTTATAAGCAATATTTTTAGAATCAAGAGCAGGGAAACAAAAGAATATAGTCACAAAAACTCTTTAATACTAGGTGCATTAACTTTCTTTTTGCCTTGCGGTTTTACACAGGCGATGCAAGTTCTTGCCGTAAGTACGGGTAGTTTTGTTTCCGGCGCTCTCATAATGGGAACATTTGCGCTTGGAACGACCCCTGGCCTCTTGGGTATTGGAGGTCTTACTTCCTATCTTAAGAAGGGGTACTTTTCACGTTTGTTCTTTAAATTTGTTGGCCTACTCGTAATTGCGTTATCGATATTCAATCTATCAAACGGCTTGAACCTCACTGGGGTGAAAGCTTATTTTGCATCAGGCGCGGCAACTACCGGGGGTACAAATGTCCAAGAAGAAAACGGAACTCAAATTGTAAAAATGGACCAGACAACTTACGGCTATAGCCCCAATAAGTTTACGGTTAAAGTCGGGAAGCCGGTGAAATGGATTATTACTTCAAAGGATTCAGCCACTTGTGCCAGCTCCTTGATTGTTTCAAAACTAAAGATCCAAAAGTCGCTGCAAGAAGGCGAGAATATCATTGAATTTACACCAAAGGAAACAGGAAAGATTTCCTTTTCTTGTTCAATGGGAATGTATACAGGATACTTTAATGTTGTTGATGACAATGGAAACCCAGCACAGCAAACATCACCTCAGACAAATAACGATGTTCCGACCGGACCACAGCAAACCCCCAAAATAATCGGTCCTAAAATAGCACCATCTGCCCCCGTCAATCCCGACCTGCAGCTATTTAAAGCAATTTATACCGTCCAAGATAGAGTCCAGCCCAATACATTTAATGTCAAACGTGGCAAGCCGGTCCGAATTGAAATCGAAGCTAAAGAAGATGGTGTGGGGTGCATGAGCGCAATTGAAATTCCAGGAATTATAAATGAACCTCAAATATTTGAAGCTGGGCAAACAGTGGTGTTTGAATTTACTCCAGATCAAGCTGGGGGATATCAGATGACTTGTGCGATGGGTGTTCCATTCGGTTCTATCAACGTCACTTAATGATGAAATTTTAATTGACAATGAAAACAAGTAGATTATAATAATAAGACCTATACCATAGGTGACGGTAAGGAGAACTAGATGAGTGAACTAAATCTTAAAATAGATGGCATTACTTGTCCCGCTTGCGTGAAATTAATTGAAAGAAGAATTTCTAAAATTGGGGGAGTTAATTCGGTTGATGTGAACCTTGGGGGCGAGGCAACGATTAACTCTGATCAAGAAATTGACTTGGAAGAAATTAAAGAAGTATTAAGTGACACTGATTATAAAGTAAATTAAGGGGTCAGAATGAAAAAAGAAATCGAATTAGATATTAAAGGCATGCATTGTGAAGCCTGTGAGAAAATCATCACCGAAGATTTATCTGCTTTGCCTGGAGTAACCATCAAATCAATCTCATCCAAAAGGGGCAAAGGTATAATAGAAGTCGAGACAGACAAAACACCGGTTGCAAAAATCCTCGAGACTATAAATGATTCTGGTTACGATGCAAGCTGTGCAGCCGGTCTTGAGCATGAGAGTGAAGATGCGGTTAAAAATGCTACGCTGGTGAAAGAAGAAACTAAGCCCGAAGGTGGCAAGAGAATCTCTTTGGAACTCTCCGGCATGCACTGCGCTTCTTGCGCTGGTCTCATTGAACGAGGACTAAAGAAAACTCCCGGGGTAGTAAGCGCAAGCGTAAACTTTGCAGCAGAAAAGGCCCTCGTTACCTTTAATGACAATAAGGTTGATGAGAATGGTCTGATTGATGCCGTTAAGAGAGCTGGCTATCAGGCCGAGGTTGAACAAAAAAACGACAAAAGTGAGAAGAAAAAACAAGAGATAGATAGTCTTTTCAAAAAGTTTTTGGTAAGCCTTGTTTTGAGTCTACCGATGCTTTATTTTATGATGCTTGATTTCTTTCCTAAGCTTCCTGGTGGTTCATTTTTGCCACCATACTTTGCAATTGTCTCATTGGTTCTTACTATCCCGGTCCAATTTATTATTGGAAAAGGCTTTTATAAAGGAATGTGGTCCAGCCTAAAGATGAAAACCTTCAATATGGACAGTCTGATTGCGATTGGTACTTCCACCGCTTTCTTTTATAGTTTAATTAATTATGTCATCTTTGTATTTCAAAATAACACGCTGCTTGGCCTAAACGGAGCAAAAGTCCCTGATTTATACTTTGAAACTGCCGCTTTCCTTATCACTTTTGTCATTCTTGGTAAATGGCTTGAGGCAAGGGCTAAAGGGAAAACCAGTGAAGCTATCAAGAAACTGATGGGCCTTCAGGCCAAAACTGCCCGAGTCATCAGAGACGGCAAACCATTCGATGTTCCGATTGATGATGTTGTCAAAGGCGACATTATTCTCGTTCGTCCAGGCGAAAAAGTTCCGGTTGACGGTACAATCACAAAAGGATCATCGGCAGTTGATGAGTCAATGGTGACTGGTGAGAGTATCCCGGTTGAAAAGCATGTTGGAGACGGTGTAATCGGCGCAACAATCAATAAAACCGGCAGTTTTGAATTTGAGGCAACCAGAGTTGGCGGGGAGACAACCCTTGCTCAAATTATCCGGCTTATCGAAGAAGCTCAAGGCTCAAAAGCGCCGATTCAAGCTTTCGCTGATCAGATTTCCTCTTGGTTTGTGCCGGCTGTAATTGCGATTGCGGTAATTACATTTATTGCTTGGTACTTTATTTTCGGTGCAGGGCTAACCTTTTCACTCCTTGCTTTTACTGCTGTTATCGTGATCGCTTGTCCTTGCGCGCTTGGTCTGGCTACGCCAACTGCAATCATGGTTGGAACCGGAAAGGGTGCTGAGCATGGCATTTTAATTAAAGGCGGGGAACCATTAGAAACTGCATGTAAAGTTCAGGCAATCGTCTTTGATAAAACCGGAACATTGACTCACGGTAAGCCGGTTGTGACAGATGTTTTAATCATAGGCGATGAAAAGAAAGACGAAATCTTAAAAATCGCCGGTAGCATCGAAAAATCATCAGAACACCCCTTAGCTGAAGCAATCTATACTCATTCAACAGAGGAAAATGCGCAGATAGTCGATGTCAAAGACTTTACAGCAATTCCCGGACATGGCGTTGAGGGAGTAATCGGTAAAAAGAAATACTACTTTGGCAATAGAAGACTTGTAACTGATGTTGTTAAGTTGTCGGTTGATAAAATCAACTATGATTTGGTTAAACTAGAAGAACAAGGTAAAACGGCAATGATCCTAACAGATGAAAAGGCGGTGCTCGCTATTGTCGCAGTTGCTGATACAGTAAAGGAAACCTCGAAAGAAGCAGTGGATAGACTTCAAAAGATGGGTGTCGAAGTCTATATGATTACTGGTGACAATGAGCGAACGGCAAAAGCAATTGCAAATCAGGTCGGAATAAAAAATATTCTTGCCGAAGTATTGCCTGAAGATAAGGCCAATGAGGTTAAAAAGCTACAGAGTAAGGGTCTAAAGGTAGCTATGGTCGGGGATGGTATCAATGATGCACCTGCTCTCGCTCAGGCAGACCTAGGAATTGCTATGGGGTCTGGCACCGACGTCGCCATGGAAACAGGCGGGATCGTAATCATAAAAGATGACCTTCGAGATGTGACAACGGCAATCCAGCTTTCGAAAGAGACTATGGATAAAATCAAGCAGAATATGTTCTTTGCCCTGTTTTACAACGTAATTGGTATTCCAATCGCCGCTAGAGTATTTATCGGCCTCGGTCTTGTTCTTAAACCAGAATTGGCCGGTCTTGCCATGGCCCTAAGCTCAATCTCTGTCGTTTCCAATTCGCTACTGCTACGAGGCTTTAAGCCGGGTAAAAAGAACTATGTGTCAATGATAGCACCAGTTATTATGATCGTGATCTTTTCTCTTTTATTCTTTGAATTTGCAAAGATCAGCTCAAAGATGTCAGATGAGGATAATAAAAGCAAAACTAATATGTCCGAGGATGAATGTAGCGGACAAGCATGTGAGGTTAAATAAATGAAAAATTTGACAACTACGGCGAAGGTGATAATCGGGATTGGTGTTGCTTCAGCAATTCTGATAATTGGATTGGTTATTTTCGGCGGTGGATCGAACGATCAAAATAGTACTTCTTCGGCTACCGAGTATAGGAAAGACGATCCCAACCGTCCGATTGCCATTCTTGCTCAAACCAAAATTGATTGGGGGAATATCAATCTCAAAGATACCAAGGAGAGTGATATTGATCTTAAGAATGATGGTAATTCAACGTTGGAGATTACCAAGCTGTCAACAAGCTGCGGCTGCACGGGAGTTAAGGTTTCCTACAATGGAACTGACACCAAAGAATATAGTATGCACCAGGATTTAAAGGATAAGATTTCAATTGCGCCGAAAACCTCAGCAAAACTGAAGGTGATATACCGACCATTCACTATGCCGGTAGAGGGAGCCGTAACGAGACAGGTATTTATTGAAACGAATGATCCAAATAATGCCAAACTAGAAATTGATGCCTCGGCAGTCGTTAATAAATAGGTGATTTTGGAGGAAGATATTGAGAATAAAGATAACCAGCAAGAGAACAGACATAGTTTTGACGAACCAAGGCAAAATTATCTACAATATTTTGGACCCTATTTACTGGCCGGTTTGGCTATACTCTCCCTGGCCTTAGTAAGATTAAATACTGAGATATTGGGAGGCGAAATAGAAAATCCTAGTCAATTAAAAGTTAGTTCTACCGAACTAAGCAATATCCATTTTGAAATCAATCCCAAGGATGGATATGAGATTAATGCTCGATATGGTAATCTGGGACCCAAGATGATCGATGCCGGCGTCATCGATTCCCCTAAATTTACTGATGTCTATAAGCAATCTCAGCCCTTAACCCCAGAGCAACTTGAAATTTTAACTAAAGGCAGTGACCAGAAGATTAAAATAACAACCCAGAATTCTTATTTTCTGCTCAATTACTTTTGGGCCGTGGGTCTGGCAAATAAATCGGAAATTCTTGATGCTGGCGAAATGGTCAGGGACGGTCGCGACCAGGCAGGCAATTTTGCTTCTACGGGTGGCTGGACCTTGGGCAAGGGCAATGCAATGGATTATTATTCCAAGTTTACTTTAATTAAATTAACCGGTAAACAAGAGAAACTTGTTAAAAGTGTTGCCTCAAATGTCTATCGTCCATGCTGTGATAACTCGACTGCTTTTCCTGATTGTAATCATGGAATGGCACTACTTGGGATGCTGGAACTTATGGCCGCAAATAATGCAAATGAGGTACAAATGTATGAAGCGAGTAAATATTTTAATGCATTCTGGTTTTCGGGACAGTATGGCGATATTGCCTTGTACTTTAAAAACAAAGAAGGGAAAAGCTACAAGGACCTTGATGGAAAAGTGGTTTTAAGTAAAGCCTATTCTTCCGCAACCGGTTATCAAAATGTCAAAGAATGGCTATCCCGGAAAGGCCTAATTAATGCGCCAAGTTCAGGCGCTTCTTGCGGGGCTTAAAATGGAAGGAGAATCATTAAAATGAAAATTAATAATAAACTTCTTTTAGTCTGCGTCGGCGTTGTTTTGATTCTTGTCTTCGCGCTAATAGGTTTAAAGATTTTGCCAGTTAGCACTTTAACTCTGTTCATTATCTTAGCTTGTCCGCTAATTCATATTTTTATGATGAAGGATATGATGGGACATAAAAATAGTGAGGAACAGAACAATAAAAAGAATAAAAGCTGCCATTAAATTAAGGAATAAATAGTATGAACACACAATTTTTATTCGGGGTATCGTTAACGGCATCGTTTCTGGCAGGAATCCTGGCTTTGTTTGCTCCTTGCTGTATTACTTTTCTCTTCCCGGCTTATCTTGGCACTATCTTTAAAGAAAACAAGAAAGTCGTCTTCTACACCATTGTTTTCGCCCTAGGGCTCTCAACTATTCTTGTTCCCGTTGCACTTGGTTTTAGATTTTTTATTACTTTCTTTGATGCTTTTCATTCACAGATTTATTACATTGGTGCGCTTTTTATGATCTTTATGGGTATTATGACTTTAAAACCGATGTTCCATTTACCACAAATCATTAAAGCAAAAGCGATTGATAGTGAAAAGGTAAACATTTTTTCTGTTTATACTCTCGGTTTAGTCTCTGGCATCACTTCGGCCTGTTGTGCCCCGGTTCTTTTTGCCGCCATTACCCTTACGACCTTATCTCCAAGCTTATTTCAGGCCGTAATCGTTTCCCTTGCATATGTGTTCGGGATCGTTTTCCCTCTCTTTCTACTCTCTATTTCCTACGAAAGGTTTTCGGGTTTAGTCTCCGGCAAGAATCGACAGAAAACTTATACGATTTTTAAATATCTAGGTTCTGCCATTTTTATCTTTTCCGGTCTTGCGATTGCTGTCGCTAATTATTTCGGAAAGATTCAGATGTACCAAATGGAAGGATATTCAAATACAATCCGAATGTTTATGATTAACATCTCCAATTACTTTAAAAATCCAATCGTTGATATCGCAACCCTTGGACTGATTGTCTTTATTTTTATTAAGCTTGGGAAAGGAAGAAAGTAAACAATCGGTTCGGGTATGAAATTACGACTAAAAATAAATAGAAATAGATTGGCCACTAAGTTAGGATTCTTTAATAATATAATTTATCTAATTCTCGCATTGTTTTTGTTCTCTCCAATTCCCACCTCTGCCAGCCCTCAAGACGAACTAAATAATCTTAATCAACAAATAAATGATTTAAACAAACAAATATCCGCAAAACAGGATGAAAAAATCACCCTTCAAAGCGAAATCGATCTAGCAAGCAACCTAATAGATCAAGCCAATTTACAAATTCAGGCAACCAATACAGAGATAGGTATCATAGGTAATGATATCGTCGGAATTAACAAAGAAATAGACAAAAAAGAAATTGAGCTTAAAAAGCAAAGAGATCAGCTTAAGGAATATTTAGTTGTCATATATGAAGAAGGTCAAACCTCGACATTAGAGCTTGTTGTCAGATCTAGCAATTTTTCGGACTTTGTGGACCGTAGTGAATATTTACAGACAATTCAGTCAAAAATTAAAGAATCGGCTGATCGAATTGATAGATTAAGACAAGAACTTGAAGATAGAAAAACAATACTTAAAGAAAAGAAAGCAAAGGCAGAGCAATTAAAGTCATCCCAACTTGCTCAAAGAAATGCTTGGGCTGAGCAAAAAATCTATAAAGATAACCTTCTCGCCCAGACTACTGGCCAACAAAAAGCTTTTCAAAAACAAGTCAGCGATCTTTATGCCCGCAAGGCTGCTCTTTCGGCCCAATTTGGGGAAGGTATTAATCGCGGATCTTCCGCCTATCCATATGGTAATCCACCCGCGACTAATCTGATAGATACAGCAGATAACTATGGTTATTTGATCGGAGAATGCACCTCTTATGCTGCCTGGAAAAGAACTTCGGTAGGCAGACCCATCCCAAGGAATTTGGGTAACGCCAATACTTGGGGGATAAATGCGGCAGCTCAAGGGCAAAGAGTAGATAGAACGCCGGAAGCTGGGAGTGTAATTGTTATGCCTTATGTTGGTGGATACGGTCATGTTGCATATGTTGAAGCGGTTTATAACAACGGAACGGTTTTAATTTCTGAATACAACTGGATTCCTTATTCATATTCTACCCGCATAGTTAATCCGTATAACTATGGGGCGAGTTTTATTCATTAATTTTGGAATAGATTTTGCTAATCTGTTAGAATAAATCTATAAGAAGGAATTATGCAAGTTATTGGAATAATACTAATACTTATCATTATCGCCCTATTTGTTTATTACTTTAAATGGTCCAGAAAAGAAGAGAAGGCAGTAGAAACCGAAGCTGGTCAGCAAGTGACGGTCGTTGTCAAGGGTGCGTACTCGCCAAATTTGATTAAGGCAAAGGCCGGTAAGCCATTAACAATTGTTTTCGATCGACAAGAAGATTCGAGCTGTTCCAAAAAAGTTATCTTTAAAGACTTTGATATTAGCGAAGAGTTGCCAGACTTTGGACAGAAAGAAATTACTGTTACACCAAAAGCTACTGGTGAATACCAATTCAGTTGTGAGATGGGAATGTATCAAGGAAAAATAACTGCAGAGTAATATATGTCAGTTTTTTTAATTGCATTCAGAAATCTGACAAGGGAAAAGGGCCGTCTTTTAATTACAGCTGGAGGCGTTGCTTTTTCCGTTATTTTAATTCTGGTACTTCTAGGGCTTTATTTCGGCTGGCAAACCCAAATGACCCGGTTTTTAGGCAATATTGACACTGATTTTTGGGTTGGGCAAAAGGGCAGCCGAGACATGAGTCATACTGTTTCGATTCTCCCCGCTTCAATGGAACTGAAGCTAAAAGAATTGGATGGGGTTTCCTCGGTTACCCCTTTCATTGGCCGGCAAGCCAGTTTCAATATTGCCGGCAAAGAAGCTCATTTCTTTCTTATTGGAATGGACCCGAATGGAGCAATAAAACCTTATAGAATCATTGAGGGGAAAGAGATTCCTGGAAACAGTGAGATAATTATCGATCAGACTTTCGCGAAAACTGAGAAGTTGACCATTGGTGATGAGCTTACAATAAATAGCGTAAAAATGAAAGTTGCCGGAATCAGCTCAGGCGGCAATCTGCTTGTATATAGTTATGCATTTACAAATGCTAATGATGCCAAAAAAATACTCGATTCCAGTCAGTTTGTTAATTATTATCTCGTTAAGACCCACGACAAAGAAAAGGCCGAAAAAGCGATTTCTGCCGCTTTCCCAAACTTGGGTATTATTGAAAAACAAGATTTTCTCTCCAACAACACCAAAATTATCACCGAAACTTTCTTGCCAATAATCGGGGTCCTTTTGACAATCGCCGTTTTCATAGGAATTGCCGTTATCGGGCTAACGATTTTCACAGCCACGGTTGAAAAAAGCCGTGAATTTGGAGTTCTTAAGGCAATTGGTTACAAAGGCAGTCAACTTTACGCGATTGCCTTAATTCAAGCTGTCCTTTCCGGGATTATTGGTTTTGTCGTTGGCCTTGCCCTTATTCCCTTGATTGTAAAACTGGCCGAAGCGGCAACCAGCGCCTTTATTTACGAAGTTGATGTTCCAAAGGTCCTGCTTGTTCTTGCAGCTGTCTTTGCTATGAGCACTATTGCTTCTTTGATACCATTGAAAAGGATTATTTCAATCGATCCGGCAGAAGTATTTAAGGCATAATATGGAACCATTACTCACAATCGAAAAGCTTTCTAAAACTTTTAACCCCGGTGCCCATACCGAAGTAAGAGCGGTGCAAGATATTAACCTGGAAGTGACAGCAGGAGAAATTATTTTGATTATGGGTCCTTCGGGAAGCGGTAAAACAACACTGCTTACAATGATTGGCGGACTTCTTTCTCCTACCTCCGGAAAAATTTGGTTCGAAAACAAAGAACTGCAAAATCTTTCTCAACGAAAATTAACCTTATGGCGACGGGAAAATGCCGGTTTTGTTTTTCAATCGTTTAATCTTCTTACCAATCTCTCGGCTCTCGAAAATGTGGTTATTGGAGGATTCGACCTCAAGGATCGAAAGAAAAGAGCAGCCGGTCTCTTAAAAAGATTGATGCTCGAAGATCGGACCAATGCAAGACCCGATAATCTTTCCGGCGGTGAAAGACAAAGAGTAGCGATTGCCAGAGCTTTAATCAATGATCCTAAAATCATCCTCGCTGATGAGCCAACGGCAAATTTAGATAAAAAAATCGGCCATGAAGTTATGGACCTTTTGTGCTCAATCGGCTGCGAGGAAGAAAAAGGTGTAATAATCGTCAGCCATGACGAACGTATTAAAGATATTGCCAATCGAGTACTTTATATCGAAGACGGCAAACTTGTACGTGAAGAGATTGGCGCGCACAACAAAGTCTGCAAAATGAAAAAACGCAAAAATGAGGAGTAAAATGAAAATAACAGAAGAAAGTACTTTAACAGAGGTGATAAAATTGGGTGGAGAAAACGTCCTTCGGGTAAATGGAGTCCCCTGTGTGACTTGCCCTCTGGCTGCACAAGAGATTAATTCTTTAACAATTGGACAAGTAGCTAGAATTTATAAACTAGATGGTGATAAAATAAAACGAGAACTTAATAAATTAATAAAGGAGAAATGTTAACATGATGGACTTTAATTCTTACCAAAACATGATGGGCGGCGGAGCCGGAATTTTTATGTGGCTTACCTATGTTCTTATTGTCGCAGTTCTTATACTCGGGGCTGTTGCACTCTGGAAATATATTAATAAAAAGTAAACATCCCGAAAATATAAATTATTTCTATAAAACTATCTAATTCCTTGCAAGAAAGTTGCTTGTAACGATGGTATTATATTTGTATATAGAGAAGTTAATATGAAAAACATGAAAGAGATGATCCGAAAAAAACCAAATTGTACTTGCAAAGAAAACTGTCTTTGTTGTCAAGCGGATGAGCTTTCAGTATCTGACGGTAGCGATATGGAAGCAAAACAATTTGAATACGGAATCGGCAAAAAACTGAGTCATACAAAGCATGAGATGAAGCATGATATGGGCATGGGAGGCATGGCTCACGAAGAGAAGATGGATATGTCTAAGATGAGTCATACCGACCACGAAGCGGCCATGACCAATCCTCAAATGGCAAAAGAGATGGAAGCCGATATGCGAAGAAGGTTTTGGATTGCATTAATCCTCTCCATCCCTGTCTTTCTCTATTCTCCTGTGACCGAAAACATTCTAAAAATGAAGCTACCGAGTTTAATCCCAGTTAATTTACTCCTTTTTCTTTTAACTACCCCGATAGTTTTTTACGCTGGTTCAATTTTTATTGTCGGTGCTTATAATTCCCTAAAAAGTAGAAAACTTAATATGTCCGTCCTGATTGCTACCGGCGTTTTGGCTGCTTATCTATTCAGTGTATTTTTAACCTTCACAATTGGTGGCGAAACTTTTTACGAGGCGGCTGCGTTGCTAGTAACATTTGTCCTATTTGGCCATTGGATGGAGATGAAATCACGAAGAGGAACATCCGACGCCTTACGGGCACTGTTCGATTTAGTACCACCGAAAGCAAGAGTAGAGAGAAATGGCAAAGAGATTGAAATCGAAACAAGTGAAATTGTTAAAGGTGATATTGTAATTCTAAAACCAGGAGACAAGGTACCCGTTGATGGTGAGGTAATTTCGGGAGAATCATCAATAGATGAGTCCTTAGTTACTGGCGAATCCCTCCCTGTAGCAAAAAATATTGGCGATAAAGTTGTTGGAGGTTCAGTAAACCAAAATGGCACATTAAAGTTTAAGGCAACGAAAATTGGAGCAGATACAGTTCTCTCCCAAATAATAAAGATGGTGGAGACGGCTCAAAATTCAAAAGCTCCAGGACAAAGAATTGCCGACAAAGCAGCTGCTTGGTTAGTTGTCTTAGCGGTTTCTGCTGGAATTGCCACCTTTGTGGGTTGGTATTTCTTGGGGAATGCTACCTTTATCATAGCTCTTACCTTTGCCATATCAGCGGTTGTTATCGCTTGCCCAGATGCCCTGGGCCTTGCCACTCCAACTGCCGTTGCTGTGGGGACAGGCATTGGGGCCAAACATAATATTTTAATCAAGGATGCCGCCACACTTGAAAATGCTTCAAAGGTAAATGCGATACTTTTAGATAAAACGGGGACACTGACAGAGGGGAAACCGACCGTTACCGAGATAAAAGTATTTAATAATTTCACTGAAAAAGAGGTATTAAGGTATGCCGCGACAGTTGAGCAGGGCTCTAACCATCCTTTATCAAAGGCGATTTTAGAAAAGGCCGAAAAAGAAAAGATTGAACCGTTCAAGAAAAAAGAGAAATTTGAAGCAATCGCTGGATTTGGCCTGAAAGAAATAATTGATGGTAAGAAAGTTTTAATCGGCACTGAAAGGTTTTTAAGAGAGGCAAAAGTTGATTTTAAGGCTCATCAGGAAGAGTTTGATAAGTTAGCCAAAGAAGGCAATACTTTAAGTTTAGTCGCCGTAGACAACAAGCTGGCAGGGCTGATTGTTCTTAAAGACAGAGAAAAGAAAAATGCCAAGAGAGCCATCAGCGAGTTCAAGAATATGGGAATAGAGCCGGTGATGATCACCGGCGACAATAAGAGTGTGGCGGAAGCAGTCGCAAGAGAAATCGGTATCTCAAGGTATTTCGCTGAAGTTTTGCCTGAAGACAAGTCGGATTATGTGAAAAAGCTTCAGAAAGAAGGTAAATTTGTTGCAATGGTCGGCGATGGCATTAACGACGCTCCTGCACTTGCCCAAGCTGATATTGGAATAGCAATCGGAGCCGGTACAGATGTGGCCGTAGAAACAGGGAGTATCGTGTTGATGAAGTCAGATCCCTACGACATTATTTCGGCCATTATTTTGAGCAAGGCGACCGTTGGTAAAATGAAACAAAACCTTTTCTGGGCATCAATTTATAATGTCCTTGCCATTCCTGTGGCTGCCGGAGTATTCTATACTTCCTTCGGGATTATGCTTAGGCCTGAAGTTTCGGCTCTTTTGATGTCCGCATCGTCAATAATTGTTGCTACCAATGCGGTTCTCTTGAAACGCGTTGAACCAAAATTAATAAGCTAATAAGTGTGGGTACTTTAGAACTCGAAAAGATCTTTTGGCTTTACTCTAAGTGCTTTTGCCAGCTTATAGACATTATCAACCGAGACGCTTTGTTCACCTCTTTCAATTGATCCGATATAGGTTCGATGAAGTCCGGCTCTAAATCCCAATTCTTCTTGGGATACACCTTTTTCTTTCCTTATTTGCCTTAATTTATTTCCAAAACTTATCTTTACTTTGGTTTTCTTTGTCATGACTCTAACTTAACGGGAATGATGACAATAACTCTACAGCCAATAGCTATCATTTACATACTCTTTCCGTTATAATGAAGCCAATAAATAGCATTAACAAAGGAGAAAACATGAAAAAGTGTCCAAAATGTAAAGAAGAGATCGCCGATGATGCTAAAAAATGTAAACATTGCGGTTCAGACCTTAGGAATTGGTTTGTGAGGCACAAGATAATAACTGGATGGTTAGCCCTAAGCATATTAGCTTTTTTTGCTTTTTTAGGGGGCAGTGGAGGTGGCAAAACATCAAATACGAATCAGCCCACCCAAACCAATACAGTCAAAACAGAAGAAAAGAAATCATCGTACAATATCGGGGAAACAATAAGCTTAAGTGATCATCAACTGATCGTTAACAGCGTTGATAAGAATTACAAAACAGGCAATGAATACATGGCGCCGCAAGATCCAAACAACAATTTCGTCGCCGTTAACATTACTCTTGTTAACAACGGTAAAAATGATCTACCAGCTAACATGTACGGTTTTAAGCTAGAGGATGAAACGGGGGCACAAAGAATGGTCACCTATGTTAGCGTGGCAAACGAGCTGCAGAGCGTGACACTATCACCGGGCGGTAAGGTTACCGGAAACATCGCTTTTGAAGCAAAATCAGGAAGCAAAGTCTTAAAGCTTCACTATTCGGGCAATATCTTTAGCGGCGGCGAAGTGATCATTAACCTTTAATCAGTATCTTCGATAAGGTTTCCCATCGGGACCGAATTCGATTGACCAGCCACCGCCTCCCGAACCTCGATCAACATTTCGATTTTTGCCACGCAGCCATTTGTCCATATCAAATCTTGCAACGATTGGTCCAACAAAAGTTGTTGGCGGATCCTGCCAGACACCGATGATCAGAGTTGTCAGAGCATCGCACAGATCATCGTAACGGGTCGAACCGAAGTTTAGGGCTTGGTATATAACTTCCTCGTTGCCATGATCGCAGAAGATGATCTTACCTTCTTTAATCAGATTCGAAATATCTGCAAGCCGTGATCGTTTATCACTTCCGCCAAATCTTATGCCGACAGCCTTAACGCCCTCATACTGGAGTTGCTGAACAAGCCCTAGTTGCGTACCAACCTCCTCAACATAAACTTTATGGTTGATTTTATCACTGAAAGTTTTAGTTTTCAACTTAATTCGTTTGATCGTGTCGGGCATCTGAAGTTTCTCATTGACCGGATTCGGCAAGATGAACATTTTGCGATCATTACCAGAACCTAGAACGAAAGCCGAGACAATGGCTGTATTATCCGCCTTGGTATTTTCCGAGAAGGCTGGATCAACTCCAAGGACATAAGCATGACCTTCATTGCGTCTGGGTATCGGCAAGTCTTTATAGTAGTGCAGCCAGCTTTTTTCAATAACCGGTTTTCTGTCATCAGCTACAATTAAGAGGTACTCTCTTTTCCAGGCGAGAGAGTCACCGATCCGCTTTTTTTCTGCTTCAAGAGATGCTTTGTCCGGATAGCGCCCTGGCCAAAG
Organism: Patescibacteria group bacterium; assembly: GCA_023473595.1. Lineage (GTDB taxonomy): Bacteria > Patescibacteriota > CPR2 > UBA1875 > JAMCYV01 > JAMCYV01. Next base: position 39,385 of record JAMCYV010000033.1, read on the forward strand.
AACTTTGCCGTCATCATCCTGGATCGGAAATTGGCGGTAAACGCCGCTCCTTTCTCCGGCATTAATTTGTGTCTGAAGACGGCACACCAAGGAATCGTTATGGAGAAGATTTCCCAAGACAACCGTTTTGGTTTTAGACGTCCCAAGCGGTAAGATCTCATCGGTAAACCATCGATATATTTTATCCCTGTTTTCACTAGTTTTGACGCTCTCACTTTCTTCGATATCGTCCACGAGAAGGAGATCGGGCCGGTGACTGCCGAATTTCAGGCCTCTCACTTTTTGCTCTTGAGAGACGGCCATGATCTTTGCTCCGTATTTAGGGATCACAAGCGCTCCGGTGTTCCAGGTGAAGTCTTCCTGAAAAGGCCCGAGATCTTTTTTAAGAAGCGGATTCGATTCAAGTTCACTTCTAATATCAGCAAAGTGATCCCTGGCTTGCTGTTGGGTTCGACTGACGATCAGGATGAATTTTTTCTGTTGAACCCCTAAAACTCCCCAAAGAGCATAGGCCGTATTCATAAGCGTTGTTTTGCCGGATCCCCTGAAGGCCGTGACTACCGCAAGCGGTATTTTTTCGTCTTCCATCAACCGAAGCATTTCATAATGCATCGGCGCCAGTTCACACTGGATATGTTTGCTAAGAAAGGTGATAAGGAAAAAGATCGGACTTCTTTTGACCACTTCAATTCTGGTTTCCTGATTTCTTAGAACCCTTTCTACAAATTTTGATATCTCTTTACTCTCCATCGGATGCCTCCTTTAGTTTGATTAATGATAATGCTCTTTTAATGTCGGCTTCCTGAGCCTCGGAAAGTTCATGTTTTGTTGTAAGCTCCCCCTTGATCTCAAGTTTATTTGAGTACTGGGAATGGTTATGGTTCAACCAGTACATCACCGAGGTCAGATTGCCGCTTTGAATGGCCGCCATCAATCTTGATTCGGCAAGGTCGTTTATGGTCATCCTGCCTTCAAGGAGAGCTTCATCTGCCGCTTGAGCAAACTTCTTATCGGATTTTTTCATCCGGTAAAATGTTGCTCTGCTGACTCCAGCCCGATCGCATGATAACTGGATCACTGGCGCTGTCCTTAGGTCCTCAAGAATTAACTTCTTGATTTTTTCTCTATTTTTCATAGGTCCCTACCTTTCTGGCCTTTTGGCCAACCGCTAATTCCATACGTTTAAGAGCGAGTGAAGCGAATACGGGATCTTTTTCGCAAAGAAACGCTCTTCTGCCCAACTGGTGGGCACAGACACCAAAACTGGCACTGCCACAACAGAAATCAGCCACGATATCGCCCTTTCGAGTACATCGGAGCAGTGCTTTTTCATGGAGATCAACAGGTTTCTCTGTCGGGTGCTCGTAGCTATTTGTCGCTAGGCGTTTAACCGACCAGATATTTTGAATTGCTTCTGCTCCGTTGTTGCCCGTTGTAATCTCTTTGTTCATTACCTCTGTCAGATTGTTTATAGACGAGACGTAAGGGCGACCGAGAGTTCCGTAAACGGCCACCTCAAACGATTTGTTAAACGCCACCCCCGGTGTCGGATTTAAGGAATTTTTTAGCCATAGACAAAGCCGTTGAGGTTTAATGCCTAATTCCATGTAAACCGTTTGAAGTAGCCATACCCAATTTTCGTCACACCAATTGAATACGTGCGCGTCGGGCTTGCTAAAGTCAATCGAGTTTTTTACCATTTTGGTGACGAAATCGCGATATTCTGCCACGCTCTTGTTATCATTTACATCACCGCCATAAAATTTCTTGCCGCTAATTCCCATTCGGTAAGAAATTTTAAGATTAAATGGTAAATCATTATCCACCAGATCAGCTCTTTCTTCTCCCATCAGAAATTTGATGATTTCAGGATCGGTACTGTCTCCGCAGACAAGGAAGTGCTTCCCAATTGCATATTTCTCCCCAAGTTTTACGGTTGGCTTCTTGAGCTTCTTCAATTCCTCGGCTTCATTGAATGTGTCATCAGTTGTACCGATTAAATCATCCCAAATCGGTGCCAACGTTTTCGAATCCAGCCCAACATCAAGAAGCATGTTTAGGTCAAAGGATTTCAAGAGATCTAAATCCCATTCCCCCGTGTTTGCATTGAGGCGAAGTGACAAATTTTTTTCACGATCCAGTTCTGGAATATTAAGCTGAACTGTTGGAACTTGTTTATACCCAAGCTGTTTTGCAATGGTATAGCGAAAACAGCCCCCAATAATATAGCCTTCTCGACCGGGAGCAATATTAATAATAATAGGATCTACAATCTTGTATCTTATGATACTTTCTCGTAAATCTGCGCAGGCCTTCGGACTCCATTTCCTCGGATTCCAAACAGGCACTTTGAGCTTGCCTACATCCATGTAGATGATTTTGAGGTCATGTTTTATTACCACCATGATTACTTCTTCCCTTTTGACTGTTAACTAAGGTTGGTGCGTCAATTCCGAACCTACGGATGCTTTCTTTTAGATCAGCAATCTGTTTTGCCGACCACTTTCGTGGGTTATAGATACTTGGCTTCAGTGCATCAACTGGCACCAGTTCTACTTTGAGATCATGCTTTATTACTACCATGATTCCTCCTCACCCTCCTGTTAGTTAATAAACAAAAAACACCAGATATTTACACACTTAAAATGAGAGTCCTACAACTCAACTCAAGTTAAGCGCACAAAGTTCTGGTGTTTCCTTACTGTTTGTAAACGCTAATATTCGGTATTCAATGTACTACGTTACTATTTTATCTTACCCGGATAATGCTTGTCAAGTCTTTTTTATAAAATTAAATATCTAATCATTTGATTAGTTAATTTTAGCACAAAATGCCGAAAGAACGGATAAAATTAACATTGAAACTTGACATTATTTGAAACTTTTGGTATCCTCTTATGTATGAGGGAAAGTAAAAATTTGAGCAAGCGTGAACTCGAAGTACTTGCGGCATTAAGAGGATACCTTGCTCATAACAATAAACTCCCCAGTTATCGCAAATTAGGCGATGAGTTGGGATATAAATCTTCACCTCAAAGAGTAGCTTATTTTATCTCAAGACTGAGAGACAAGGGCTATATCAGCATAAATAAAGAAGGCGGCATTAATATTAACTATGATGCCGCCAAAGAGTATCTTGATAATTACGGTAGTATTGAAACGGTTGATGTTCCTATGTACGAAGGCAGTATCCCTTGCGGAACAGCAGTGGATGCAGAACAGCAGACTAAAGCAGTCTATAAGATTTCGACCAGAATTGCACCAAAAGGTAATAATTATTATCTACTCAAAGCAAAAGGTGATTCTATGGATAAGGCAGGGATTAATGAGGGTGATATTCTTCTTATAAAAAGCCAACCTTGCCCGGAAGATAAGGACAAGGTAGCTGCATTGGTTGATAATGAAGTAACGCTGAAGGAATTTCGACGCATAGATGGGTTAGCAATGCTTGTTCCAAAATCAACCAGTCCGAGACATAAACCGATCATTATTACTGAAAACTGTTCAATTCAGGGAGTCGTTGTGAAAGTTTTTCCGGGAGATATTTTCCCGAAGTAGAAATTTAGCAAAGCTAAAATAAAATAACATCGCGACTTAACCGGCGGTGTTATTTTTGTTAACACAGGTTAAAGAAAGGAGAAGGTTATAACAAAAATTTAAAAGGCCCGCGCAAAAACGCAGACCCTTGTCGTATAAATATAATAACAGAAATTAAAATTCTGTTAAAGGAAGATATGGAAAAGAAAATTAAACACCTGGAAATGATACAGGGAGTGGTTAATCGTCTTTCTGGCAATTCGTTCTTTTTGAAGGGATGGTCGGTAACATTAGCCTCTGCCCTGTTTGCTCTAGCCTCGAGAAGCCAGGATAAAATCTCTTATTGGTTAATTCCGCTTCCACTGTTAATCTTCTGGGTTGTGGATGCCTATTACTTGTCTCTTGAGCGTCTCTACCGAGCTCATTATGACAAGGTAAGAGCGCTTGAGGAAAGTAAAATTGATTTTGGGATGGATGTTAGTCCATATTTAGAAGCAAAAAATAGCTGGACTGCAGCCTTCTTCTCAAAACCCTTAGTCATATTTTATGGTTCTGCAATAGTAGTAATATTAATCTTAATTAAAGTGTATGGGAGGATCTAAGATGGCAAGAAAAGTATTTTTTAGTTTCAAGTATGACGACGTATCTAGGGCTATGGTTGTAAGAAATAGCTGGGTATGTCAGGGCAGAGAGTCGGCTGGCTTCATCGACAAGGCAGATTTCGAAGAAGTCGAGAGACAAGGTGAACAAGCTATTAAGAATTGGATTGATAACCAACTAATAGGTACTTCGGTAACTGCGGTTCTTGTTGGTGAAAAAACCTGCAGTAGTAAATGGGTTAAATATGAAATTGATAAAAGTATCGAAAGAGGCAACGGTCTCTTGGGTATTGACGTTAGTAAGATCAAAGATTTGCAAGGCAATACCAGTGAGAGATGCGGCAGAATTCCTGAGGGTTATAAATTTTACCTTTGGAATAATGACAATGGTCACGACAATTTTGGAGATTGGGTAGAAGAAGCTGCAAAAGACGCCGGGAAATAAATTGTTAACGCCTATCAATTAGCTTTGGGTTTTCTTTCTTAAGATAAATTCGGCTATGAATTCCTTTGCCACCTTTTGTTTTAATGGTTCTCTCTTTGATTTTTCCTTCCCGAATCATTTCGGCAATGGTTTTGAGACACTGAGACACTACGCTTAAAAATTGTCTCATTTGTCTCATTTCATGCTCGTTTACCTTGAATTTTAGGGGAATTCCTATATAATGGGTGAGAATCGAGTTGACGGTTCCTGCGTCGCTCGGCTCGGCAATATGTGTACAATGTGAGTGGGTTTGCAAGATAATTACTTGATGATAAATTAAAGAACAGATGTCATTATTTAAGAAAAAACAAGAGAAACAACCAATCGATATTGCTAGCATATTAGCAATTAGTTCTCTAACGCCGTTTTTAGATAAGCATCCAGAATTGTCAGAGCTACTAAGAGCCAATGCTTTTTCTTTAGAGGAATGGGATTATTTAATGACAGTAGCAATTTTTGGAAGTTATTTAATCATTAATAAAAAGGGGGGTGAAGCATCAAAATACTTAGATGACGAAAAAAAGAAAAAGATCGTGGAGGACTTTTTAAGCTTTGTTGAAAAAGAGTCTGTTGAGAAAAAGGCTTCTGCTGGATTGTGGTTTTTGTGGAACTTGATTGAACGGGAACCATCTGATGAAAAGGGTCGGGCTTTAATTATCCCTATCGGCGATTATATTTTTGAAATGGCTCGACAAATTTAACATAAAGGCGATAGAGATAATAATAATAATAATAATAATGGAAAATAAATTAGTTCCAACACATCTCGCTTTGGCATAAAAGTTTGACTTTTTAGGCCAGTTCTTGGCATCATTTATGTTATGCCGTAATTTTCAATAGTTTCTATGCTAATATATTTTTTATGATGGTTGAAAAATTTAGGATGTATAAGGAGCCGGAGCTGTATGATGATATCTATTTTAATGTTGCAAGAGGACTGAATAAATATTCGAAAGAAGTCAATGCAATTGATGATTTAGTTAATCAATGCGGCCTAGACAAAAGAGTTATAGATTTTTGTTGCGGTACGGGAACACATTTAAAACTTTTTTCTGATCTAGGCTACCAATGTACCGGTGTTGACATAAATAATGAAATGCTTAGATTAGCAAAAATAAAAAATAAAAATAATTTGTCAATTTTCTATCAAGGTAATATTTGTGATATTAAAATCAAGAATAAGTTTCCGATAGCTATATCAATGTACGGAGGGTTTAATTATTTAGAAACAGAGAAAGATGTTAAGAATGCCTTAACAAACATATATTCAATTTTGGAAGATGATGGCATTTTTATTTTGGATACGCGATGGGCGAAAAACCAGCCAATTGACGTAATGCTTGAAAAAAGAGGTAGAGACTTATACATTGTGAGACAATGGGTGTTAAAAGAGCCTGATAATTTGCGAGATGCGGTTTATAAGATAGCTTTTATTAAGGAAGGAGCGGATGGGGTACTTATGTATGAGGAGCATCATCAGAATTTTCTAGATCCTATATACCTTCGGACAAAGATGATCGACGTTGGGTTCAAGAATGTAAAAATATACGATAATTTCGATTGGGAAAAAGAAGTTAATAAAAACAGTAGCACTTGGAGAACTGTAATCATGGGACGAAAATAGCTTGGCTGGTTCGAAAATTATTCAAACTTCCGCGCATCTCGCCTTTTTTTGCTATAATAAATTCAAGGAGAAAATTTATGGCTGAAAAAGCAACGACAACTGAAGAATGTAAAGTAAATACAAAAGCACAAGTGAACAATGCCGGAGCAGCTGGCGGAGCGGTTTACGGCCTTGGTTTCATAGGAGCTCTCGTTTACTTCATCCAACACGCCACTTCCTTTTGGAACGGCGTTTTGGGAATACTTAAGGCCCTTGTCTGGCCGGCCCTTCTCGTTTACCAAGTCTTAGGCCTTTTAAAGCTTTGACACATCTCGTAAAAAAACTGGCTTCAGCGTATCGTTATGATACGCTGGGCTTGTAAAAATGATACGATAATGTTAGATTCAGCCAAAGGATAAATTTAAACTTACTGTTGAGGAATTCGAGAACTTTTTTGATTTTATACAATAATTTGAATGTACTTCTCGACCAGAGTTTACCCTGAACGAAGTTGAATGGGCTCGAAGAATAAGTTGTGGTTTACAAAACCCTAAACGGGATGCTTTTTATGAGCATGTTTTTGACGAAAATTTTGAAGACGTAATTGCCGGAGCCGATTTTTACGTCATCATAGCAATTTTTATTCTCTCCCGGCTTATAAAGCACATCCGAAATCACATAGACTTCCTTGTCTGAATTTTCAGGCGTTACCACAAAATCCACGTCGGTAAGATCTTTGATGGGATTCACAACAAAGCAGAATTTGTTGTTTTTGAGATCGAACTCGGTCGTTTTGGCGAGGGTGGCAAGCTCTATGCCGCTGCCTTTCGGTATCGCCGCCAGGTACGCCTCGGACATATAATGCTCGATGTTTTGATCGACTGCCAAATCCTGTTCATTAGCAACATATTTACTGGCTGAAGTATCGAGATCTAAGACAGCGACAATGTCGCTCGGGAGCACATTATCGAGACCTTGTGGGTTTTTTTCATTGGAAACTCTGTACACAAATCGGCCGGCATTTTGGGTACCCCTTATAATAGCTATCCGCTGAACAATACTTTCCTTATAGACTATGATTTTGCCGTTTGTCAGTTCGGTTGATTCGAAGCATCTGTCAAAATCGACTGTCGTGCCGTTTTTTAGGAAAGGCTCCATCGAGTCGCTGCCGACTTTGACGGGATATTTGCATAATGCTTTGGCCGCAAAGTTATTCCCTTGACTAATAAAGGGAATTTTATTTATAGGGATAAATTTCCAACCTATTATAAGAGCGGCAGTCAATAAAATTGTCAGCCCGGCGAAAATCCCAGCCAGTTTCTTTTTCATAATTTTATTCTATCGTTATCTCGACCGTATGAATGAGCTCGTTATTGAAATAGACATTTACTTCATACTCGCCAGCTTCAGCTCCGCTGGGAATTCCCATCCCCGTGCCCCGAGAATCGTTAATTTGCTGTTTTTCGGATTCGAGCAATTTTTCGCCGGTCGTAAGATTGACGACTTCCACCCAGAATTCTCCTGCTGTCTTTTTTGAATTAGTGATATCGACTTCAATGGCATCAGTCTTTAAAAATTTCGTGGTTGCGACAGGTATATTATCCGGGCCGGGCGGCATCCCCTGTTTCATCTTTGAGACATCGATCCTATCGAAATATTTCGTGTAAGAGGGCTTGGCAGTACAAATAGACCTTTTGCAGAGAAGACCGTCCTTACAATCTTTATAAGTAGAACAAGGGTCGCTGATTTTTCCTTCTGTACATTTATTGTTTACGCAAAGGCTGCTTTTACAATCAGATTTCTGGCTGCAGGAAGAGCCTGTCTCGCCGGATGAACATTTGCCCGAAAGACATTTAAAGCCGCTTACGCATTTGCTGTCCGCCTTGCAAGCCTCTCCTGCCGGGGCTTTTTTTAGAAAATAATTCCAACCTAAAAATCCCCCTGCTCCGAGAACTAAAACAACACCGATAATTGAAAAAATTATTACTGGTTTTTTCATAGACCCTCCTTTTTTCTTATGATAGCACAATTTCTATTAACCATAAAAGTTTTGATAGGAACGACGAGATGATTTAAGGGTTAAAGTAAAGAACTTGGAACAACTTTTAATGATATTTTAAGGTAACTTAATGGATTATCAAAGTACTCTTTATGGTTAAACCTAGCTTGGAATTCTTTTAGATAATAAGGTAAGTATTCTTTTA
>JAMCYV010000004.1 GCA_023473595.1 Patescibacteria group bacterium
TAGTGATAGAGAGACTTAAAGAGCTTGATGAAGTGGCTTATATGCGGTTTACAAGCGTTTATAAATCTTTTAAAGATGCCAAAAGCTTTGCCAAAGAATTAGATAAATTAAAAATAAATAATAATTAACTTTAGGGAGGTGAGATGTCGGAAGCAGACGAGAAACAAAAGCAGCTTAAGCTTGATAAGAAGTATTTAGAGAAGAAGCCCTTTACGCATGTTATAAAAAGAAACGGCGATCTCGCCCGGTTTAGCCAAGAAAAGATTACCGAGGCCATTTATAAAGCAGGACAAGCGACGGGCGAATTTAACGGGAAAATTGCTAAAAAGCTTTCCGACCAGGTAATCACTCACCTAAAGAAGAAATTTGAAAATATAAATCCGACAGTTGAACAGATACAGGATATAGTCGAACATGTCCTTATTGATTCGGTTTTTGAAGAGACAGCCAAGTCCTACATCGTTTACAGGCGGAAAAGAGCGGAAGCTCGGGATATTATCGATCTTCTCGACCCGAAAGCTCTTATGGAGGGATATCTTGATGAGACAGATTGGCGGGTTAAAGAAAACAGCAATATGAGCTATTCGCTTCAGGGACTTAATAACTACATTACTTCCTCGGTAACGGCTAAGTATTGGCTCAATAAAATGTACCCCGAGGAGATAAAAAGAGCCCATATAGACGGCGATTTCCATATCCATGACCTTTATATCTTAGCCGCCTACTGTTCTGGTTGGGACTTAAAGGACCTTTTAGTTAGGGGTTTTGGTGGCGTTAGAGGAAAAATAGAAAGCGTTTCGCCGAAGCATTTGAGAACAGCTCTGGGGCAAATTGTGAACTTTTTCTATACTATCCAAGGTGAGGTGGCAGGAGCAGTCGCTTTTTCAAATTTCAATACTTATCTGGCGCCTTTTATCCGTTATGATAATCTAGATTACAAGGCTGTTAAGCAATGTATGCAGGAGTTTGCTTTCGGGATGAATGTCCCGACTAGGGTCGGATTCCAAACGCCTTTTACTAATATTACTTTAGATATCAAGCCTTCTAAACTGGTTGGCGAAGAATATGTAATTATAGGCGGCGAACCTCAGAAAGAAAAATACAAGGAATTTCAAAAAGAGATGGATATGATTAACAAGGCTTTTGCCGAGGTAATGATGGAAGGCGATGCGAAAGGCCGAGTCTTCACCTTTCCTATTCCGACTTACAACATTACCTCGGACTTTGACTGGAAAAACCCAATTTTAGAACCAGTTTGGGAGATGGCGGCAAAGTACGGGATTCCCTATTTCTCAAACTTCATAAACTCGGATATGGATCCTGATGATGCCAGAAGCATGTGCTGTCGTTTGAGGATTGATAATACCGAACTTAGGAAAAGAGGCGGCGGGCTTTTTGGCGCCAATCCTCTTACTGGGAGTATCGGCGTCCTTACTATTAATATGGCTAGGTTGGGTTACTTGGCTAAAGACAAAAGGGACTATTATGAGCGTCTCGAGCGCCTAATGGATCTTGCTGACGAGAGTTTGACAATTAAAAGAAAAAACATTGAAAAATTTACAGATGAGGGACTTTATCCGTATGCCAGGGTTTATCTTTCAAGCGTTAAGGAGAGATTTGGAAAATACTGGCAAAATCACTTTGCGACAATTGGAATAAATGGCATGAATGAATCGATGATCAACTTTATGGGTAAAGATTTAGGCGATCCCGAAGCTAGGAAATTTGCTCTCGATGTTATGGATTTTATGAATAAGAAGATCTTGGAATACCAGATGAAGACCGGGAATATGTATAATCTGGAGGCAACTCCAGCCGAAGGGGCAGCCTATAGATTTGCGAGGACAGACAAAAAGCAGTTTTCCGATATTGTCGTTGCAAATGAAGAAGGCTTTAATGAGGGTGCTGAACCATATTATACGAATTCAAGCTGGCATCCGGTAAATTATACAGATGATATCTTCCAGCTCCTAGATGAGCAAGATGAATTCCAGACCAAATATACCGGTGGAACAGTTCTTCATAACTATGTTGGAGAAAGAATATATGATACTGTTCAGTTCCGAAAGCTAATCAAAAAGATTGCTGAAACATACAAAATGCCTTATTTCACTATTACTCCGACCTTCAGCATTTGTCCTAAGCACGGATATCTCTCTGGGGAACACTACTTTTGCCCCAAATGTGACGAAGAAATTGGCTACAAAGAGCAATTAGAACTTATTAAAGGAAAGCAAGAAACTGTACCTTGCTAGAAAAGGAGGAAACATGGCAAAAAAAGAAGAAGAAATAGAGAAAAACAATGAAAAAGTTGACAAAGCAGAGGATTTAGAATCCAAAAGGCAGCCATGCGAGGTTTTCTCCCGAGTTGTAGGGTATTTAAGACCGGTTCACCAGTGGAATCCAGGGAAGCAATCCGAATTTAAAGATAGAAGAATGCTTAAATTAGATGAAAAGGATAAGGAAAAAGGTAAAAAGAAAGGCAAAAAGAAGAAATGATTATCTCAGGACTGGTAAAAACTTCTTTAATCGATTATCCAGGGAAAATAGCAGCTGTAGTCTTTACCTACGGTTGCAATTTTAGATGCCGCTTCTGCCATAACCCTGATTTAGTGACTGGAAGACAAAATGAACAACAAAATTATTCAGTTGAGGAAGTTTTGGCCTTTCTTGAAAAAAGGAAAGGGATTTTAGAGGGGGTTGTTATAACGGGAGGAGAACCGCTTTTACACCGAGATTTAACTGATTTTATACGTAAAATTAAGGAATTAAATTATGCAATTAAACTTGATACAAATGGCGCTAATCCCAAAATTCTTAAGGAGTTGATAGACAAAGGGTTAGTTGACTATATAGCGATGGATATTAAAAACTCGCCCGAAAAATATGAACTAACTGCAGGTATAAGAGTTAATTTAAAAGACATTGATTCAAGCATAAATTTGATAATTAAAAGCGGATTATCGTATGAATTTCGGTCGACTATTTTACCTAAACTGCACTCTAAAGAAGATTTTGAAAAAATGGGGCAAATGATAAAGGGGGCGAACAAATTTTTTGTTCAGGGCTTTCGACCGGGGGTCACGCTTGAAAAAAGTTTCGAAAAAGAACGATCTCTCACCTCAAAAGAGCTTAAGGAAATAGCGAAGATATTTACGAAATATGTGAAAAAGGTGGAAATAAGGGAAAATCTTTAATAAGTTAATTTTTTAAATGACTGAAAGAATTTCTTTTAACCAAAATGTTAATTCAGAATCTATAAATTTCCCTTTATTAAGGGGAAGAGACAAGTATAGTGGTGACAGTTCATGTCAAGAATTTGAATCAGCGAATGTTTCAATTCTTACGTATGAAAGTAATATACCAAATGAACCAGAATTTGCTCGTAATAGTAATTCTCTTTTAGTAAAAGTAGAATCAGGAGAGACAACATCAAAAGAAGGGAAATCTTTATTGACAAAAGACTTATGCGAATGTAGTGCACTGATATTAAGGAACCCCTTAAGCGGAAAGTATGCTCTTTTTCATTTATACTTTGGTGAAATTAGTAGTAAACAGTTAGCTCTTATAAAAGAACTAGGTAAATCAAATCTAGAAGCTATGCTTATTCGAGGATCTGTATCTAGAGTTAATGAAGAAGCAAGCCAGTTGCTAGAAGACTTAAAGATAAACATTAAAAAAAATATCAAAGTAGAAACGGGCCATAGCTTCTGGGACGTGGCGTATCGTCCTTCTGAAGATAAGACAATGATAAATAGAAAGCATTTCCATGAACTTATTTCTATTAAAGATAGCTTTAAATAAGATAATTGTTTATAATTAGCTTATGAAAGTTTTGGTTTTTACCAAAGAAGATGGGCCGGAGATGCGGGAAGCCATAGATAAAGGCAAAGAGCTTGAAGCGGATGATTTTGAAGTTGAATATTATGACACGGATGAAGTTGAAGGGATCTCTAAAGCCCAACTATACGATATCTACAGTACTCCCAGCTTTGTGGCGGTTCGCGATGACGGCTCGCTAGCTCAAATCTGGCGGGGAATAATTCCGACTACAGATGAGCTAAAAAGCCATTTAAATATCTAAGATGACTAGCCTTTTTGCTAAAAATTTTCTAAATATATTATTTAACGTTTTCTATATTCTGCTTTTTGCCAGGGTTATTTTAAGCTGGATCCCAAAAGCAGCCGATAATTTCCTCGGTGTGTTTATATTTGAAGTTACGGAGCCTATTTTAGCGCCGATTCGAAGGCTTTTACCCCAAAGCGGCTTAGATTTTTCTCCTATTATTGCTTTTATTGCCCTTCAGCTTATTCAGTCTTTAATCGAAAAATATCTTTAATTTTGTATACTGATTTTTACCTTCTGCAAAGGATAAAATTTATTTATGAAGTCGCTAAAACTTGTAAAACAAGAAGAATTTTTTATTAAACCAACTTCTCCTTTTAATTTTGACGCTACTTTCCATAAGCCGGCGCATTTTCCTTCTGCATTAGAAATTTGGAAATCAGGGAAATTTTGGCAGGGAATTAGGATCGGAGAAAAACTTTTCGGCCTAAAAATTGAAGATAAAGGCGATATAGATCGACCTTTAATTAAAATTAATGTTTATTGTAATCAAAAGATTAATAAAAATACTTTAGTTCTCATTCAAAAGGAGATCATTTGGCGCTATGATTTGAATTTTCAATCTAAAGAGTTTGATGAGTTATGTAAAAAAGACAAACGCTTCTTCCCCGTTTTCCAAAAATGGCGGGGGATGCGAAATTCATGCGCTTATGAACTTTATGGACTTTTAGTTGTTGGTATTGTACTTCAAAATGCAACAGTACGGAGAACCGTTCAAATGATGGATGCATTATTGAAAAATTATGGGGTTGAACTTGTTTTTGATAGGCAAGTTATTTATTGGTGTTGGCAGCCAAAAGATATGGAACAAGTTAGCGAAGAAGAATTAAGGGCTCTTAAGATTGGCTATCGGGCGAAATTTATAAAAAAACTTTCACAAGATTTCGTCGAAGGAAAGGTTGATGAATTTGTTTTAAGGAAAATGCCGAAAGAAGATATTAAAAAAGAACTTACCAAACTTTATGGCGTAGGCCCGGAAACCGCACGAATTTTAATTGCAGAGGCATTTCATAAATATGATGAGTTTGATCATATTGCTCCATGGCAGCAGAAGATTTATTCAATGCTTTTTTATAACGAACCCCTTGTCGATGCGAAAATTATTAAAGAAGACATTATTAAAAGATATGGCAAATATTCGATGCTGGCTGTCTCTTATATCTGGGAGGATATCTTTTGGCGACGTAAGAATGAGCATATTGAGTGGCTCGAGAAAGAAATAAGGTTATGAAAATTAACGTTAAGGTTTTTACTAAATCTAGCAGGAATAAGGTTGAATACGACAAGGAAAAGGACTTTTACAAGATAAAAGTTACTGTTGTGCCGGAAAAAGGCAAAGCAAACGAAAAAGTTATAGAGCTTTTAGCGGATTATTTCAGAGTCAGCAAAAGCCAAATTTATATAATCAAAGGCAAAAATTCAAGTAATAAAATAGTTGTAATAGCAGGGGAATAAGCTATTTTTCTTTTTTTAAAGCTTTTCTTCTTTCTTTCCAGAACTTAACGTATTCTTCCTCTGATAAAACTTGAAAAGGAGGAGCATCGTTTATACCAACTTTTACTTTTGAAATAGGTTTTATCTCTTTATATGCTCTCCAGTCGCCTGTTTCATTACAATCTGGACTGAAAAGCACTTTATCTAAGATATAAACAAATCCTTTTTTATCTTTCATCTCTTCATCACCTTTTTCTTTTAAAAGGAGAAGCATCTCGCCATTTATCCTGGTCCAACCAGCGCTAAACTTGGGCATTAATGATTTAAATATAGTCAAATCGGGATTTATGGCAGCACATACCGCAGGTTGTCCATCTGGTTTTCCTTTATCATAAGCCTGCCGAGGTTCCAGCTCTTCAATATCCGGATTATCAGAGCCATGGAATACAAATAAACCGGTTTCTGCTAGCTCTTGAAGCATTTCTTTGGCTGAGATTTCCCCAGAATCAAGTTTCCTTTGTAGTATTAATTGTTTCCTTTAAGACTATCTCATTGTTATTTAAATTTTCCATAAGAATATTATCTCTGGTAGAATGAGTGTATGCAAGTTAAAGACAAAAAGGGTAATAACTATGCTTTTATAGACGGCCAAAATCTAAACCTCTCAATTAGAGAACTAGGTTGGGGTCTTGATGAACGAAGATTTAGAACCTATTTAAAAGAAAAATATAATGTTCAGAAAGCGTATTATTTTATTGGTTTTATGTCAGAAAATAATGACTTATATAATAACCTTCAATCCAACGATTATATTCTGATTTTCAAACCAACCCTTAAAAATAAAGAAGGAAAAGTTAAAGGGAATTGCGATGCTGATCTAGTTTTGCAAGCCATGATTGATTATAAAAATTATGATAAAGCTGTATTAGTAACTAGTGATGGAGATTTTTATTGCTTAGCAAAGTACTTGAGAGAAAATAATAAATTATTGACTGTTTTGGCCCCGAATATAGAAAAGTGTTCTATCCTATTAAAGAGGTCTGCGGGAAAACAAATCACGTTTATGAACGATTTAAAACAAAAATTAGCCTTTAAACGAAAAGGACCCCGCAAGGACAAAACCTTACAGGGGACTTCTCATCGTGATTCTACTTAGAGAATATCAAATGTTTTTAAATTTGTCAATGTATGAACGATAAAAATCAAATAAAACCGATAGGCCAAAAGAGTGTTTTTATCGCAGTTTTAGGCGATTTTTTCGTGATGATTCTTAAATTTTTTGGTTTTATTTTTACTGGTTCAGTTGTTTTTCTCTCTGAAGCCACCCATTCTTTAGTCGATACGGCTAACCAAGCCATCCTTCTTTTAGGGATTAAAAGATCAGAGAAACCTGCCGATGAGAAATTCTACTATGGTTATAGACAAGAGCGTTTTTTCTGGGCTCTTCTTTCTGCTGTTGGCATTTTCTTCATCGGCGCAGGAGCGACTATCTATAGCGGGATCAATTCATTTATCAAAAATGAGCCATTATTTTTTAATGGTTGGGTTTTGACCATTTTAGTTTTTTCTTTCTTTATTGAAGGTTATTCTTTTTTTACTGCTCTAAGAGAAGCCAAACACTTGGCAGGCAAAAAACATAATCTTTACCGCTTTATCAAGCACTCAACAGATCCGACGATTTTAGCAGTTATGTACGAGGACTCGGCGGCTCTAATCGGCATCCTAATCGCCTTTTTCTCAATTCTTCTTATTAAGATTACTGGCCTTAGTTACTGGGATGGGCTCGGCTCGATATTTATCGGTCTTCTCCTCGGGGCAGTAGCAATTATTCTTATGAAAATAAATAAGGATTTCTTGATGAATAAGGCAGCGCCGAAACATATCGAAGAAGAGATAGAAGAACTTCTTTCTAAACAGAAATTGGTTGATTCGGTGCATGATTTTAAAACAGTGATGATAGGCACTGATGGAGTAATTTTGAAAGCGGAGACAGAGATAAACGGACAGGTTCTAGCCCAGAAAATCTTTAAAAGCCGGAATTTTAAGCGGGAATTTCAGGAATTAAAAGATTACGATGATTTTGTCAGGTTTTGCTTTGATTATTCAGATGAAGTGGTGAGGACTTTGGGACATGAGATTGATAAGCTGGAAAAAGAGATTGTAGAAGAGGTACCGGAAGTCAAACATATCGACATTGAAGCTAACTAGAGGTATGGAATATAAATTTTCTTTTAATGGAGGGATTGATCTAAAGAATGACAATCTAAAAATTGTTGCCATTGATTTAGAGTGGGCGAAGAATTGGAGAGCAGTAGACAAGACTGTCCCTTTTTGTTTTACTTTGCATGCTATAGAATTACCAGATAGCAATTCCAGTGATTGTATTAGGTCTTTTAAGATGTCAGCTCACTCTCTCTTTAAGAAGGAAAATGAAAAAGTCACAGATTTTCTAGTTAGGGTTGATAGGATGATAGGTAGGTTTATAACCGATAAAACATTAGTAATTGGTCATCAGATAAGCAGCGATCTTCATACAATGCGACAGCACAGTGATATTGAACTATCAATAGTTAATTTATTAATAGATAAATTAAAGCTGAGAAAGGTGAATAGAGAACTCCCGAGTGTATTTGATACGAGATATGATATTAATTCCAGGATTTTGGGGCAAGAGAAACTAAGAGATGTTTCTATAAGGCTTGGAATTAAGGCAATACAGTTTGAACTAAATAAAGGATTATCTCTTACAAAGCTTTATAATAATTATCTCAAAACAAAAGATAAGAAATTAAAAGAAAAGTTGATTGTTTTAAATTGGCGGCATGCTTTCCAAACGGCGCTGGTCTATTTGGTTGACCAATTTTGTAGTAAATCGTCTTGTAAAAACTGTATTAAGGAACTAATAACGAATCCAATTATGAAGGAAATGGCCATGAATCAGATTAGTTATATAGATGATGAACTTTATCTATCAAGTTTAACGGAAGAAGGGATTAATCGATATGTCGCATTATACTCAAATTCGTGATTGACTTTGGTCTTGTTTAAAGTTAGAATTTAGTAAATCAGTAAATGCTCCGACAGTTGTCGGATAGCGGCGATCAACCGTGAATGACCAGACGGTCAGGCAGCCGGAAGAAATCTGATATCGATTAAAGAGAGTAGAACCGGCCGGGAAAGCCCGTAATAGCAGAAATTAAGTGTCCCCGTGAGGGGGAATTAGGGTGGTACCGCCCGGCAAAGGGTCCCTAGGCAATTAGCTTAGGGCATTTTTGTTATAATAGTGGTATTAATCGAGATAGAGATAGATTCTGGTCAAGCCAGAATGACAAAAAAAGAACATTTGTAATATTTGTAAATTAGTATTAAATTTGTACATTAGTAGGTTTTTATGGCATTTAAAAAAGTAAATCCCAGACAAAATTTTCCAGAGCTTGAAGAAAGGATATTGAAGTTTTGGAAAGATAATAGGGTTTTTGAGAAATCAGTCGAGGAAAGGCCGAAAGAAAAGACTTTCTCTTTTTATGATGGTCCGCCTTTTGCGACCGGTCTGCCCCATCATGGCCATCTTTTGGCAGGGACTATCAAAGATGTTATTCCTCGCTTTAGAACGATGCAAGGCTATCGGGTGGAACGTGTCTGGGGCTGGGATACGCATGGTCTTCCGATCGAAAATATTGTCGAGCAAGAGTTTGATTTTCAAACAAAGACGCATGTTCAAGAATATGGCGTTGACAGGTTTAATGAAAAGTGCCGTTCAAAAGTGCTGGAATATGCCGATGAGTGGGAAAAAATAGTCGAAAGGACTGGCCGCTGGGTTGATATGAAAAACGCCTATCTCACTATGGACCGAGAATATATGGAATCAGTGTGGTGGGTTTTTAAAACTCTCTGGGATAAAAAGCTGATATATCAAGGTCATAAAGTAGTGCCGTTTTGTCCTAGATGTTCTACCGGCCTCTCTAATTTCGAAGTCGGTCAAGCGTATAAAGACAAAAGGGATAAAACCATAATAGTAAAATTTGAAGTCGAAGAAGAGCCAAATACCTATTTTCTTGCCTGGACAACGACCCCATGGACCTTGCCAGGGAACTTGGCATTGGCAATCGGTAAAAATATCGAATATGTAAAAGTTCAGAAAGACAATGAATTTTATATTCTAGCCAAGGAGAGACTTGGTTATTATTCAGATTTGATTGGCAACAAAATTGTGGAGACTTTTAAAGAAAAAGATTTGGTTGGCAAGAAATACAAGCCTGTTTTTGATTATTATGAAAAAATTCTCAAGGAAACAGGGATTGATAAATCAAGAGCTTTTTATGTTATTGCTGCCGAATTTGTTTCTACTGAAGATGGTACCGGAATTGTCCATATTGCGCCGGCTTTCGGCGAAGAAGACTATAGGGTGGCCAGAGAAGAAGGTATTGACTTCTTTATGCCGGTTGATGACATGGGACGTTTTACCATTGAGGTCCCGGATTATGCCGACGAAAGCGTTATAACCCTAGAAACTAATGAAAAAATTATAGCTGATCTAAGGGAAAAGGTAGTAAAAGTCGAAGAAATGACTCATGCTTATCCCCATTGCTGGCGCTGTGATACACCGCTTATTTATAAGGCAATTGACAACTATTTGGTAGCGGTTGAAAAATTGAAAAGTAAGATGCTTAAAAACAATACCAACGTGAAGTGGATGCCATCATTTGTAGGCAAAGCTCGATTTGCAAAGCTAATCGAGGGGGCGCCGGATTGGAATATCTCGAGAAACAGGTTTTGGGGGACGCCACTTCCCGTTTGGGTTTGCGAAAAGTGCAAAAAAGTTCAGGTTTTTGGCAGTGCTTCTGAAGTGGCTAAGGCTTCAGGACAAAAAATTGATGACTTACATCTTCATTTTCTAGAGAAAGTTAGTATACCTTGTGAATGCGGCGGAAAAGCATATCTTTCTGGTGAAGTTTTGGATTGCTGGTTTGAATCGGGCTCGATGCCTTACGCCTCGATTCATTATCCATTTGAAAATAAAGAGAAATATAAAAATGATTTTCCGGCCGATTTTATCGCTGAAGGTATAGATCAGACCAGGGGCTGGTTTTATTCCTTGCTTGTTCTTTCAACTGCTTTAGAAGGCATCTCTTCTTACAAAAGCGTTGTGGTAAACGGCACTATTTTAGCCGAAGATGGTCAAAAGATGTCCAAGCACTTGAAAAATTACCCTGATCCAGTCCTTATTATGGATAAATACGGCGCTGATGCAATGCGTTTTTACTTAATGGCTTCGCCAGCAGTCAAAGCAGGCGACCTTAACTTCTCCGAAAAAAGTGTTGATGAAGTAGTCAAAAAACTTATCATGACTCTCTGGAATTCTTACAGCTTTTTTATCACCTATGCCAGCCTTGACAGGTGGAACCCGGAGACAGTCAAAGAGAGCTTAGTCAGAGATAGATCAGTATTGGATCGTTGGATTATTTCAAGAAGGAATACTTTGGTTGAAAATGTGACCGATGCAATGGAAAAATACGATTTATCACTTGCTTGCCGATACCTTTTAGAATTTACAGAAGACCTTTCAAACTGGTATATCAGAAGGTCGAGAAGGCGCTTTTGGAAAAGCGAAGATGATGCTGATAAAAATAACGCTTACCATACCTTATATAAAGTTCTTAATGTTTATATTCAACTTCTTGCGCCCTTTATGCCCTTTATAACTGAAGAAATTTATCAAAACTTGAAAGCTTGGAGAAGGGATAAGCCGGAGAGTGTTCATCTTGCAGATTGGCCAAAGGTTAAAGAAGAAGAGATTGATAAAAAATTAGAAAAAGAAATGGAGACGGTAAGGCAGGCCATTGAGCTGGGTCTTTCACAAAGAATGGACGCGGGAATCAAAGTTCGTCAGCCATTGGCTAAACTATTAGTTGTTTTACCAGAAGAGCCGGTTGAAGAGTTGAAAAAAATAATTGCCGAAGAAGTTAATGTTAAAGAGATTGTTTATAAAAAAAGTAAGGCATTAAAAGTTGAACTAGATACAAAAATTACGCCGGAACTCAAAGCCGAGGGTATTGCCAGGGATTTTATCCGCTTTATCCAGGACGGACGCAAGAAAGCCGGATTTAATGTTGAAGACAGGATAGAGACCGGCTGGGAAACAAGCGATTCTGAAATCAAGAAAGCTATAGAATCCCAAAAGGGTTACATTACTAAGGAGACCCTTTCTAAAGTCTTCAAAGAAGGAAAAGGCGACTTTGAATCTTCTGAAACTATTAAACTAGACGGCAAAGAAGTTTGGTTTGGGATTTCACGCAGTGTAGGCGATAAGAGATAAGGGATCTGCAGTAATGTCAACAATCTGGAACAGTCTTGGTTAACATTTTAGCTATATAAAGGGGGTTTCTACGGTATTTTCGGTGGATAAATTTAAACTGAAATTCCACCAGGTATTCAGGTAGTTTTTCTTTAT